>JAYVKQ010000166.1:0-5429 GCA_043768285.1 Saprospiraceae bacterium
TGTACGACTTGTAATATATTCATTATCAGTGTACTATGAAAAATAAAATTGTCGATTATTTACATCTACCTACTTAATTCTACTTTGGCACTCTAAAAAAACTACGATTTTTTTCCCACTTGGCAGAACGGGAGGGGTGTTTTTGATTTTTTATAATTTTTAAAGTGCCAAAGTAGAATTAAGATGTTTTAGGTAAGGTATTAAAAGCTTCAAAAGCTTTTGACACCTATACCCCCCTCTAACAAAAAACTATTTAGCTTTTACAACCCTATCAATCATGATTTCCGTAATTTCAGTCGTGGCTGGAATTTTGGCTTTGTCTATTTCATACTTGAAATTAGCTATATTCAAGCGGTAGGAAAGATTATTGGCACTTGCGTAGGTTCTGCCTTCTATTTCTGAACCATGCACTTCAATATCAGGAAAAGCCTTTAGTAAGTCTTGAAAAGTATTGCCTACTTTTAAGCCTTTTGCGGTTTGGGCTTTAGGGGTTTTTACGGTAATATCGCCTACCAAACGTTTGTTATTGGGGTCAGGCGAAAAATAACCCGCAGGATTATTTTCAAAATCTTTGATTTCATACACCTCAAATGTGCCTTCTGCTGTCTTAATTTGCGTCTTTTGTATATAATCACCATGTTTTGCAATCGTATCCCCAATCTGAATGCCTCTGAAAGAAATGGGGCTAATCAACATTTGGGTTCGAGTAGCCGTAATACTGACAATTTCCTTGACCATCAATTGTTTAACATCTGCCAAAACAGAAGGCACACCTTTGAAGGCGACTCTATCACCCACATCACAAGGCTTGTAATTTTTGGGTCCGCCTACATTTACAATCGAAACCAAAGCCGCGTAGATACCTTGCGTATCGGTTTGCACTTCTGCAGTGTAGCCATCTTTACCGAATGTAATAGCCTTAACCGTTCCGGTGATAGCAAGGGTGTCAGCACTTTTTTGATTGACGGTCGTTACATCGGTGTCCGGGCTGTTGCTTTTATTGTTGGAGCAAGAAAACACCAAGTTCAGCGTCAATAAGAGTAAAAGTGTTTTGATTGGGGTTGTTCCAATTTTGAGTGTAGTTTTCATAAGCAATTAAAAAATTTAAAAAAAATGAGTCATAAATACTGCGCGTAGTAATCATCCGATGATTTGAAATAATCGGATGATTATACAAAACAACTTTCAATGTTATATCTCGTTTGAAACAATAGTAAAATGCGCTGAAAGCAGTTGTGAATTATGACACAAATTTGTATCATCCAAAAGTATAAAAAGGAGTCTATTTGAGTGAATTGGTTAAATGTAGCGGTGAATTGACTAAAACAAGCGGTGAATTAACTAAAGAAAAGTAGAAAATAGGTACTAATACTGAGGGGGTAGATGACCCAGAGTTTATAACAATATGCTAATATACAAGTTTTTAGTATAGCGAAGTGGTTTCAGAAACTAAAAATATTTTTTTTTCGCAAAAATTATTTTTAGTTTCTAAAACCTGCATCTTTCTTTTTAACCTCCTCTACCACAAACTGTAATCTTTTCATCACCGATATTAATACCTAATGTACCAAGTTAACCCTTTTCAACCCAACTCAAAAAAGGCGTTACTTTTAAGCGCGGCACAAGGGCTTTTTCGGGCGTAGGAACGGTTAAATGTACAACGACCCTTTGATTAAAATAGGTTTCAATCTCTTTAATCGCTTTTCTATTAACAATCATTTGGCGGCTAATGCGGTAAAACTGATCTGGCGAAATCGCATTTTCAATGTCGTCAAGTGTTTTAAAAATGGGGTGCTTGTCTCCCTTAAAATTATATAAATAGGTGGTTTCATTTTCTAAACAGACAAAAGCAATATCTGATACTAAAACGGGATATATCTTCTCTCGAAAGCGGATAAGAAAGCTGGTTTGATGGGTTGTTTTTTGTATCAAGACTTCTTTAAAGGACGTGTTATTAAAGCTATGAGCGGTAAAACTTTCTTTTAACGCTTCAACCTTAGCAATCGTTTGTCGGATATCCGTAGCACTAAATGGCTTTACGATAAAGTCGATGCCGTGGTGCTTAAAGGCTTTTAACGTAAATTCATCATAAGATGTACAAAACACAACGGGTAAATTGACAGATACTTTGTCGAATATTTCAAAACATTGTCCATCGGATAGTTGTATATCCATAAAAACCACATCTAAATCTTGCTGATGCTGGCGCAAATAATTAGCAGCCGTTTCGATGCTGTCACACATAGACACGACATTATAAGTTGGATGCCATTCTATAAATTCTTTGAGCAAGAGAGCCGTTTTTTGTTCGTCTTCTACAATCAGTATTTTCATTTCGTTAATATAAGTTTTGGTTATGGAACAATCTGTTAATAATTGATGACTATTTTTATGTGTTGCAGAATATTACTGCACAGATTAACCACAGATGACACAGATTAAACTGATTTTTAAAAAATGTACTATTTTAATGGAGAAATCAGTAATAATATGTGTCATCTGTGGTTAATTAGTACAGTAATATCGTGTGGCAAACATTTTTACATAAAAATATGATGCCTTTGGCTTCATCAAGTCACGCAAAGGGTGATGGCGCGAAACGCGCTCACTGAAGCATAACAGAGGAGATAAATTTTGAAAAGCCAAGACTTCATTATTTAAAATAATTTTATGGTCGTGGTGTAATTGGTTTCATTGTTTTCTATATACACACCCTGCACGACACCTTCCAAAGCATACCGTTTTTTTAGATTTTGAATACCAATGCCAAATGATTCATTTTTTAAGGCTTTAGGCTGATAGTTGTTAGAAATAGTCAAACTTTTAGGGTCTTTTTGATATAAACGAATGTGGAGTGGCTTAACTTCCGAAACGATATTATGTTTAATGCAATTTTCAGCAAGCAATTGTAACGAAAAAGCAGGCAGACAATACACCAAAGATTCCTCAGATACATCTACCTCCACAAAAATAGCATTTTCTTGGCGCAAAGTCATTAAATACATGTAAGCATTAAAAAAATCTAATTCTTCTCGCAGTGTTACTGTTCCTTTGTCTGTTTCCAATGTTCGGTGATAGACATCTGCAAGTTTTATAATAAAAGCTTCCGTTCGTGTGTCCTTTGACCGCACCATTGCTTGCAATACCGTTAAGCAATTGAACAAAAAATGCGGATTGATTTGTTGAAGCAATAGATTAAATTGGGCTTTGGTATTTTCATTTTCTAACATGATATTGTTTACAATTATCTTTTTGCGCTCTGCGGCTGATTTTACACTTTCAAGTAAAGCTATCAGAATAGGTATATTGAGCGAAAACCGCAAGGCAGATATCCATTTATGAGGATTGGCAAATTGTGCTGTAAAATGAAAGAAATTATACTCTAAAAACAAGCTAAAGACAATAATTAAACAACCAAGTATGTAGGCAATTAACCACCTAATCGGTTTGTTGTAAGCTGTTGCATAAACTGCCTTTTGAATCAATACTAAAAGTATGAGTTGTACGAATCCTGTAAACAACCAATACCTTAGCACATCTTGAAATGAGTGAACGGGTATTTTGAAAGCATATAAAGTAAAAATAGGCATCAATAGAGGGTAGATATAGGGCAGGTATTTTTCTTTATACGCTAAAAAATGACGATAATAACGGACGTAAGACATGTCTAAAACAGTTTTAAGGTCGTTGAATAAGTGGTTGCTTCGTGCTCTATATATACGGCATTATTTATACCCGCAAGAGCATAGCGCATTTCTAAATGCTCAATATCAATACCGAAAGATTTAGGGACAGTTCTTCGTTGATAATTATTGGTTATAGTGATGCTGTATGCATCTTTCTGAAAAATGCGAATATGCAAAGGTTGGCTATCCGAAAATTCATTGTGTTTGATACAATTGTCACCCAACAACTGCAAGGCAAAAACAGGTAATTGATAGTCGAGTGATGCGTCCAAAACATCAATCTCAAAAGATAGAGTCGCTTCGCGCCCATAGTGCATTAAGTACATATACTTCTGTAAAAGGGCTAATTCTTCTCGTAAAGGCGCAAGATGTCTGTCTTTTGTTAATGTTTGGCGATACACATTTGCCAACTTCAAAATATAGTCCTCTGTTTGAGGGTCATCTGCCCTGACCATCGTTTGTAAAGTCGTTAAGCATTGAAATAAAAATTCTGGATTGACTTGTTCTCTTAGTAGCTTAAATTTTGTTTCAATGTTTTCAGCTTGAAGGGTTAAGTTTTCTATTTGTGCTTTTGCTCCTTCTTTCGACCATCTAACACTTTCTATTAAAATGGTAGAAACAATGGCGTTCAAAAATAAGCCTATACCCATCTCCCACGGCTTAAATCCAGAAAAGGGTATCAAAAGGTGAAGGATATAAAAATCCAAACTAACGAAAGCAATGCTGTAGAGAATACTACCCAAAAAAACGCCTCCCCATTGCACAAGTTTTTTGTCAGAAAGCGTTAATAACCATTCAATCAAATACCACAAGCCTACAAGAACAAAACAATAGAGTATCCAACTGAGTGCAAGTCCCGATTTGATTAAAAAACTATTTGTGACTACTGTGAAGGTAGAAATAAAAAATGCAAATAAATAAGGTGCGTAGTTTTTTGATTTTCTCATTTTAGTTCTCTTTTTGAAGTATTAACTACCATATTTTTTTCCTACCCCCGATACCAAATGCCCCCAGCAAACCTCTCATCCCCTCGCGTATAACAGTATTAAATACCTGTTTCGCCACAGGCGATTTCAAAGCTTTTTCAAACATACCTGGTTCTTCTTTCTCTTGTCTCTCAGCCGCCGCAGGGGATATAGGCGCGCCTCTTTCTATCCTTTGAACCAATACCTCGTAAGCACTTTCTCTATTAATGACTTCGTTATATTTGTCCATAATAACCGACCCCCTCAGTATTTGGTCAATTTCAGAAGGTGTCAAAACATCCATACGCGATTGGGGCGCACGGAGCATTGTTTGTACCAATGGCGAAGGGATACCTTTTTCGTTCAAAACGGTGATAAATGCCTCGCCAATACCCAATTGAGTGATGATATTTTCAACATCGTAATAATCCGTCAAAGGATAGTTTTGAGCAACAAGACGGATATTTTGACGGTCTTTTGCCGTAAAAGCCCTTAAGGAATGTTGCAATTTCATACCCAATTGACTCAAAACGGCATCTGGAATGTCTTGTGGATTCTGTGTACAAAAATAAATGCCTACACCTTTTGAACGAATCAGCTTAATAATGGACTCAATTTGATTGAGTAAAGCCTTTGATGCTTCATTGAAAACCAAATGTGCTTCGTCAATAAAAATGCACAATTTAGGTTGTTCCAAATCACCCGCTTCAGGGAAAGTAGCATAAATTTCAGCCAAAAGTTGTAGCATAAAGGAAGAAAACAACTTCGGACGGTCTTG
>JAYVKQ010000167.1:0-10607 GCA_043768285.1 Saprospiraceae bacterium
ATCCACCCACATCGTCAAACCCACCGCCAAAAATATAATACCGATGCCGCGACCAAACGCCAAAACAATGGCAAAAACAAGCAAAATCGTTGGAATTGACCATATTGTATTCATCACGAGCATTATCACATCATCTATTTTACCGCCGAAATAGCCCCCCATTGCGCCCATCAATATACCGATAGACAGTGAGATAATCACGGCTATCAAACCGACCATGAGCGATACTCTTACGCCCAATATCAAGCGGCTCAAGGTATCGCGTCCAAAATTATCAGTGCCAAGATAAAAAGTGCGTCCCGATATATTTTTTGTTACCCCCTCAGTATTTTCTTTAAATATTGAAGTAGAAAATGCCTCCCTTCTTCCTTTGAGCAACGCGCCCGTTTCGGGATTTTCGCCAGCATATTTTTCAACAATAAGGCTATCGCCAACGATGTCAAAACTATTGATGGGCAAAAAATTATGTTTTGCGTCCGACCCGAAAATCATTTTACTTAAGAAACCCCGTTCATTTACAGCATTGCTTTTGGGTAATTTCAAAATTTTCACTTTAAACCCCGGGTTTTTTAATGCAATGGTTGTCAATTGATTATTGGTGTTGGGTGTGTCGTCGGGTGCAATACTATAACCTAAAATCGCCACTACAATAGAAAGGGCAATAAGCCCTAAACCAAACAAGGCGGGTTTATTTTTTTTCAATCGCTGAATAGCTTTCTGATTAGGCGATAGGGTTTCTGACATAATATTTAGTTGATAAAGTATAGTTTATAGTGTATAATTGATAATGGATAATTTAGAACGGAATATTGGTAATAAGTCTAATATTTGATATTATCAATTTTCTATTATCAGTTATACATTATACCTTATCCATTTTCAGTTATCCATTAAGTACCTATTGATTGGTAAAAGTAGGAAAAAAAGGCAATTAGATATGTCAATTAGATTTTTTTTTATCAAATACAATTAATTCCCTCTAAAAACTGTTTCTTTGCGTGTGTTTTAAACAACTCTTTTTTCGCTTCAATAGACAGAAAATAGAAATCAATTGATGCAGTATATACAATTTAAAGGTAAAAAAATAGCATATCGGGTGCAGGGTAAGGGACACCCCCTTGTTTTAATACACGGTTTGTGTGAAGATAGTACGATATGGGACGACTTTATTAAGGGGATGCCCGATTTTCAAATTATAAGACCCGATTTGAGTGGTTTTGGCGAATCTGAAATTTTGCCTCAACACTCCATTGACCTTATGGCTGAAAGCGTCAAAGCCATTGTGGATGCTTTGAATATCAAAAAATGCGTCATGATTGGTCATTCTCTGGGTGGTTACGTCACGATGTCTTTTGCTAAACATTATCCTACTTTCTTAAATGGTTTAGGTTTGTTCCATTCGCACCCGTTTGAAGATAGCGAGGAGAAAAAAGAAGAACGTCGCAAAGCCATCCAATTTATCAAGCAAAACGGGCATATCGTGTATGTCAAACAATTGATGCCCAAACTTTTTGCGGAGTTGTTTGCCACCAGTAATGAGTTTTTAATCAATAGTTTGATATATAAAGCCTCCAAATATCCTGCCGCCACCATTGTGGGTGCACAAGAAGCCATGCTCAACCGCGTGGATAACAGCGACATACTAAGGGGCGTAAAATATCCTGTTTTGCTGATTATTGGTAAGCAAGACAAGGTCGTTTCCTACGATTTGAGTTTAAAAATGATGCCTTTGCCCGAGGTGGCTGAGGTGCATATCTATCCAAAAGTAGCGCATATGGGTATGTTTACGGCAAAAGATAAATCTGCCAAAGCGATTAAGCATTTTATGAATTTATGCGCTTCTTACAACTAATGTAGCGTAACTTCGTTCAAAAGGCTTATATTGAATGTCGGTTTTTAATAATTTTTGAAAAAATACTGAGGGGTAGTCTATTGACGAGGGTGACTCAAAGTCATACCATCAATATTGAACAATAAGCTCAATCAGTGTTCCTATTTCCACATATTTCACATGATTAGAGCTGAAAATATTATAAAATCATTCGAAAATAATGACGTACTCAAAGGCATCAATGCCACCTTCGAGTCAGGCAAAACCAACCTCATCATCGGGCGAAGTGGGGCGGGTAAAACGGTATTGTTGAAAATATTGGTCGGTTTGGTACAGCCTACGAGTGGCAATGTGTGGTATGACAATGTGAATTACACCCAATTGAGCAAAGAAGATGTGCGGACGGTGCGAATGCAGGTCGGTATGTTATTTCAAGGGTCAGCCCTGTTTGATTCGATGACAGTTGAGCAAAATGTGCGCTTCCCTTTAGATATGTTCAAAAACATGACCCGCAAAGAGAAAGATGACCGCGTGAATTATTGCTTAGATAGGGTTAGTTTGGCGGGTTCTAATAAAAAATTCCCTTCTGAAATTTCGGGCGGTATGCAAAAGCGGGTCGGCATTGCGCGGGCAATTGTCTTAAATCCAAAATATTTATTCTGTGATGAACCCAATTCGGGTCTCGACCCCAAAACCTCTATCGTGATTGATGAATTGATTAAAAGTATCACCACAGAAAACAATATTACGACCATTATCAATACCCACGATATGAACTCCGTGATGGAAATTGGTGAAAATATTACCTTTATCCACCAAGGCAACCTCGAATGGCAAGGCACAAAACAGGAAGTTTTAGAAAGCTCTAATAACGAATTGCAATCATTTATTTTCGCTTCGCCCTTTTTACAGCGTTTGCGCGATAAGGCGTTAGGGAAGGAAGCTGTATGATTTATGAATAATGAACAAGGATTAACGAAGGGTTACATTACTTCATAAATCATTAATCCTTGTTCATTATTCGTAAATTAATAGTCCTGCTCAATCATACCACTGCTCAACACTTCAAAACGGCGGGTTTTGGTTGCTTCGGGGTCGAATATCGCCCCTTTTTGTTCCACCCCTTCTACTACCTGTATGGTCAAATCCTCTTTAATGACTGCTATTGTGCGTTTGATATCCTCTTTAATAACCTTAGTTCCTGCAATGGCTTTTTTATCCAACATTTTGCCTCCCTTGTCGAAAGTAGCCAATACATAATCGTAGTTCAATAAACCTGCTTTCCAATAAACCACCAGTTTAAAATCTTTATCAACGGGTTCTACGCGAAAACAAGCGATATATTCCGTAAACTCATCAGGCTCGGAGGCTTCGTAGTGGGTGATATATTGCTCAATCATCGCGGGCGGCAAGGGCAGATTTTCTTTTGAAAAATCATGGTGCGTGTCGTCACTCAGCGTAACGGGCAACTCAATTTCGGGAAATGTATCTAAAAAATGTTGGAATTTTACGGACATATTATTGTAATGATGAATGATGAACGATAAATAGTGAATGAGTTAACGTGTTGATTATCAAATTTTTAATCTATTTTTTATAAAAATACCAGCAATTCCGCATATGACATAATAGGAACACGGATAACACGGATTTTATTAGATTTACACGGATTTGTTTATGTCTTATTGGAAAAAAAATCCGTGTAAATCCGTTTTATTTGTGTCATCTGTGTTCCAAATTTGTTATATTTGGAAATCGCTGAAAAATACTGAGGGGGTAGGCTATTGACGAAGCTAATTCGAGTTACCTCGTCAATATGCAGTTTCGCAAAGGTCTAAAAAAAGCCATTAAAAAAAAGAAAAATAAAAAAAGGCTACCACAATGGTAGCCTTCGTCAAGTCAAATCAAATTATTCCACTATTTCAGAAACAATATTCGTTTTTGTCTATCATGGCTTTCGCAATGAGGCGACGGCTTGTTTTAACATTTACGGGCGGATACTTCGTGAAACGCTTCAAGCCCATCAAGAAGGTTTTGAGCAAATCACCTTCGGCGAATGAGCATAAGGCATCGCTTGCCCACTTACCCATACGCGCCGTAGCATCCGCAAATTGCACTTGCAATACGGCATCATAGACCTCTTGTGCTTGTGGCTTATCGGTCATACCCGACAATTTATGTACGCGCAATAGCGTAGATTCGCAGTTGAACGTATCTGCCATCATATCTGCGACGTTCATCAAAATTTCTTGCTCGTTTTGCAAGTTCATTTTGCCATCCATTTGCATTTTCGCAGCACCACCAGCGACCATCAATATGATTTTTTTGAAATCTTTCAAGGCTGCATATTCATCAGCATAATCGCCCGATGCGCGGTCAAAAGAGGGCATAGAAGCCAATTCTTTTTGAACTGCCCAAGCTGGTCCGACTATATCCAATTGCCCTTTCATGACTTTTTTGAAAAGCATATCTACGCTCAATAAGCGGTTAATCTCGTTTGTGCCTTCATAAATACGATTGATACGGCTATCACGGAACGCTCTTGCTGCACCATATTCTTCACTATATCCGATACCGCCATGCACTTGCACGTTTTCATCAACCACATAGTCTAAGGCTTCCGAGCCGATAAACTTAATCAATGCGCATTCAATAGCATATTCCTCAGCCGCATCAAGTGTCGCTTCGGCGTAAGATTTGCCTTCTTCGCGCAATACTGCAATGCGTTCTTGAATGAGGTTAGAAATACGATATTGCGCCGAGTCGCCTACGAAAATTTTGATAGCCATTTCCGCCAATTTATGCTGAATAGCACCAAAAGAGGCAATCGGCACTTTAAATTGGTGACGCTCATTAGCATATTTAGTTGCCATTGTAGAAACGGCTTTTGCACCGCCTAAGCACAATGCACCCAATTTGAAACGACCAATATTCAATACGTTGAAGGCAATTAAGTGACCTTTACCAACTTCTCCTAATACGTTTTCAATAGGCACTTTTACATTTTCAAAGTAAATCTGGCGCGTTGATGAGCCTTTGATACCCAACTTGTCTTCTTCTGCACCACGAGTTACCCCCTCAGTATGGCTATCAACCATTATGCCTGTGAACTTATCGCCGTTGATTTTTGCAAATACGATAAACATATCTGCCCAACCACCGTTAGAAATCCACATTTTTTGACCATTCAATATATAATGTGTACCGTCTGCCGAAATATCTGCGCGGGTCTTTGCTGCCAAAGCATCTGAGCCACTGCCCGGTTCAGTCAAGCAATACGCCACTTTCAATTTACCTGAAATGAGGTCGGGCATATATTGGGCTTTTTGTTCTTCCGTGCCGAAATAGAAAATCGGCAACATACCGATACCCGTTTGCACGGCATAACTGACCGTAAAACCACCTGCAGGTCCGAGGGCATCGCACACCAAAGTGTTTGTATTCGTATCCATTGCTGTGCCGCCATATTCTTCGGGCATATGCGTACCCAATAGACCAAGTTCGCCCATTTTTTCAATCAAACTGACCGCCAAGCCATCTTTTTGCTTTTCGAGGGCAACGCGGTTGGGTTCAATATCATTTTTAATAAAATCTTCAATCATTTGGCGCACCATAAGTGCTTCTTCTCCAAATTGTTCAGGGATAAATGTCGTATCGGGCGTGCTGTCTTGAATGATAAACGCACCACCTTTCAACACGTCATTTTTGACAAGTGTATCAGCCATAATTTATATATTTTTGAAAAGTAGGATAATTTAATATTGTAATAAATTGATTTTCAATGCTTTATATTTTTAGCGAATTTTCGCCAGCGAATTTTCGCTAAAAATACATCATAAACAGATACTGTGCAAGAGATAGTGGTACTTTTTACATACATTTTTTTTTAATAAATATTATTATGCCAAATATTGAAGGAGGTAAATTGCGAGGAAAAGTGAAAATACTGAGGGGTAGCTTCAATCGCGTAAAAGATGAAGATAATAAAATAGGTGTCAAAAAGTTATTCCGTTGTAGGCATTTATACGTAACGGAACAGCGTTCCGTTTCACCTTTTACAATAATTATAGAAAGCTAAATCTATGAATAAGATATTTTTTTTGAGGTAAATATGCTTATTTTGTTAATTTTCCAAGAATAAGCATATTGCAATATGCTTATTCTTGGAAAATTAACAAAATAAGCATATATTTGCTCTGAAAATAATTTTAATTTAATTTAAGTAAATTTATATATGTTGATATTTTCTAAAGAATTGATTATTGAACGACTTTGGTCAGATAACCCGTGGTGGCAAACTCAAAAAATTGATAAATATTATCAATCTATGAAGCCGCGGTTATATTTCAAATTATTTTATCCTCTTGCAACTGATATATCACTTAGTCGTGCCGTTGTTTTAATGGGACCTCGACGTGTAGGAAAAACCGTTATGCTATTTCAAACTATTCAGCAACTTATAAAAGATGGTGTGTCTCCACGCAAGATTTGTTTTATCTCTGTTGAAACACCAATATTCAACAATGTTGATTTAGAGCAATTATTTACCTATGCAAGAGAAGCATCTGGTGAAGTTGACACTGAGGGGTGGTATATTATTTTTGACGAAATCCAATATTTCAAAACATGGGAAGTACATCTAAAAGTGATGGTGGATAGACACAAGCAGTCTAAATTTATTGTTTCTGGTTCAGCAGCGGCAGCACTTAAACACGCAAGCATTGAGTCTGGTGCAGGTAGATTTACCGATTTCATGTTACCACCACTTACTTTTATTGAATATGTAGAGCTTCAAAATTTAGGGCATCTTATCCAACCAACAGAAATGGAATGGTATGGTTCCTCCATAGATTTCGTAAAATCACATAATATTGATGAGCTAAATGAACATTTTTTAGATTATTTAAATTATGGGGGTTATCCAGAGGCTATATTTTCGTCAGTTGTTCGTTCAGACCCAAGTCGCCACATTCTAACTGATATAATTGATAAAGTATTACTCAAAGATTTACCAAGTCTTTATGGCATCAGAGATGTTCGTGAATTGTATTCTCTTTTTACCACATTAGCATATCATTCTGGAAATGAAACCTCATATGATTTGTTATCACAAAATACAAAAATAGATAAAATTACAATAAAAAAATATATAGATTATTTAGAGGCATCTTTTCTTATAAGAATTATTTACAGAATTGATGATAATGCTAAGAAATTCCAGAGAGCTAATTATTTTAAAATTTATCTGACAAACCCAGCATTACGCAGTGCATTGTTTACTTTTTTGAAGCCCGACGACGAATTTTTAGGTTCTATGGTTGAAACAGCTATTTTCGCTCAATGGATGCATCGAGATAAAATAATACCCTATTATGCAAGATGGCAAGGAGGAGAAGTAGATATGATTAAGTTAGATGAAGCAACTTTCAAACCATCATGGGCAATTGAAATTAAATGGACAAACGACAATTTTGATAATCCAGGTAAATTGCGTAGTTTATATACATTTTGTGAAAGAAATAACTTACAAGAAGCATTAGTGACAACAAAAACGAAAACAGGGAGAAAATTTACGCATAATAATATAGCATTTCAATTTGTTCCAGCCGCGTTGTATGCTTATAATGTTGGTAGAAATACGTTGATTACAAAATTAAGCAAGCTATAGTTACTGTTCCCTATATTATCTTAGACAACTACGCGCCACATTCCCACGTAGTTCAGTATGATATTATGACAGAGGCAGAATTGACCCAATATATTGACGGCTGTCGGCGGGGGGAGCGCACGAGCCAATATAAGGTGTACACGCATTTTTATAGCTATGCGTTGTCCGTCTGTTCTCGTTATGCTGCTACGCAAGAGGAGGCACAAGAGGTATTGAATGATGCTTTTTTTAAAATATTTACCAAGTTGGATTATTATAACCCATCTTATGCGTTTAAGGGTTGGCTACATCGCATCGTTGTAAATACGGCGATTGACCGATACCGCAGCCGTCATAAACAGCCTATTACGGAAGAACTATCCCAAGCGCAAAGCGTAGAAATAGAAACCGAAGTGGTAGAAATGCTGACGCGCGAAGAAATATATAAAATGGTTCAAACGCTATCGCCTGCCTATCGCAC
The DNA here is from genome assembly GCA_043768285.1 of Saprospiraceae bacterium. GTDB lineage: Bacteria > Bacteroidota > Bacteroidia > Chitinophagales > Saprospiraceae > JAAFJT01. The sequence goes on from JAYVKQ010000167.1 coordinate 7,960, forward strand.
CGTTTTTAATCTTTTCGTTGTAGAAGGATATTCGCACCCCGAAATTGCGCAATTGTTGGGCATAAGTGAGGGCGCATCTAAATCAAATTTAGCAAAAGCACGTTTTAAACTTAAAAAAATGCTAACTACCAACTCTAATGAATTGGGTTGGCGATTAAATAAATAGTCACGTATCGCATGAAGGAAAAAGACTTCGATAAAGTATTTTCAGACAAACTAAATCAAGACCGCCACCTAACTTTTGAGGAAAAAGATTGGGAAATACTCTCTAAACGCTTGAATGACAACGACAGCATCAAGGCTTCCTTGAATAATGCACAACAGAAATATTGGCGTTGGTTACTCCCTCTATTATTATTGCTATTAGGTTTCAATGCTTGGATGTTATCAAAAATGAATACAACACAAAATGAAAACGCGGCACTCATCGAACAAGTGAAAGAAGTGAAGACTTTATTGGAAAAACAAAATACTGTATTGCCAAAACAACAAACTCTATATATAACGGATACGGTTGTGGTGTATAAAACGCTTTATAAAACGCTTTATAAAACCGTTTATAAGAATGCACCAATACCTTTTCCTACACCAAATATTGGGCAACCTATAAATGCCACCCCCTCAGTATTTGAACCTATTTTAACACCAAATGCGGGTATAACCAACCCAAATGTTAGTCGAAATATAGGTGAAATATCGAAATCAAAAGAAAAACAATCAGACAATACCCTTTTAACAAACGAAAATAATGGTGTAATCAATCATATACCGACTATTGATTTGCCATCTGTAATTGCTTACACCGCCAAACCTGAATTAATCGTTTTGAAAGATAACAATAGGATTGTACAACCCATACCTTCTACTAAAAAACGCCTATATGTGGGATGGAGCGGTGGTTTGATAAACTACCATACACAATGGTTTAATAAAGATAATATTGAGTTTTCGCGTAATGAACAAAGTTACCAGACGGGTATCAAGGCAGAATTAGGTTTGAATGACAATTGGCGTATCACAGCATCAGCCGATTATTGCCCTTACAATTTTCAGATAAATTGGCAGGATAAACGCTATAATTTGCCAGAACCATCATCGTATTACAGTCGCTATACTTTCAAGTCTGTTGTAGGTTCTCAAAAAATGTATTTGGGAGCAGTCGGTCTTAAATACCTTTTTGCGGGTAATACAATACGTCCATATCTCGGCGTAGCTTATTCAGCGATGCGTATAGCACCTTTTACTGCCGTTTATACGTTTACAGATACTTGGAAAAATTACACACCCGAAGTACAATCACCAAACAACATTAATATCCTCAATATCGCTCACCTGCAAGGCGGTTTAGAACTTAAAATAGGAAAAAAACTATTATTCCAAACCGAAGGTTTTTACTATAAAGACATCAATAAGGTCGAAAAAACTTTTGATTTGTTTGGTCTGCGTGGAGCGATTTTATATGGGTTTTAGATTAATTTAATTATGAATACTCTTTTAGAACTACTAAACAAGGCTGAATACAGCCTAACACTCATCAAAATGCTCACACCCGCGTGGATGGCTATCCTTTTTTTGCAATCGGGCATAGATAAAGTGTTGAATTACAAAGGCAATCGCGCCTACCTAACTGCGCATTTTAAAAATACCCCCCTCAGTATTTTTACGCCTATTTTGATACCAACCATTACTTTTTTAGAAATACTATCAGGTATCCTTTGTGCTATTGGTACTTTTTCGCTCTATATGGGCAACGGCAAATGGGCATTTATGGGCTTGATGTGTTCGGCAATATCACTTTTATGCCTCTTTCTGGGGCAGCGTATCGCTAAGGATTATGGTGGGGCGGCTTCGCTTGTGCCCTATTTTGTTTTGAATGTATTGGGGTTGTTATTGTTGGTATAAGTAGGTAGATGTAAATAATCGACAATTTTATTTTTCATAGTACACTGATAATGAATATATTACAAGTCGTACATCGTACATCTACTTAAATCGCATACCCCTCAGTATTTTTATATAGAGTTACGCAATTTTTAATAATAATTTCCCAATTTTATCCCCTTCAAATAAGGTCAAAAGGGTTTCTGGAAAATCTACTACACCGCCTTCTACTATAAATTCATCAGATTTTAATTTACCTTCTTTCATCCAACCTGCCATATCTTGAATGGCTAAATGGTAGCGGTCTGCATAATCAAATACGACAAAACCTTCCATCCGCGCCCTATTGACAAGGAGTGATAAGTAGGCTTTGGGTCCCACTGCGCCTTCGGCATTGTTATATTGCGATATAGCACCACATATGACAACCCGCGCCTTCATTGCCAATAGCGATAAGCAAATATCTAAAGTGTCGCCGCCTACATTATCGAAATATACGTTGATACCATCTGGACAAGCGCGACGCAAAGCTGTGCGCAAATTGCCCACGCGGTAATCAATAGCATCATCGTAGCCTAACACATTGAGCATATAATCTACTTTCTCCGTTCCGCCAGCGATACCAACCACACGGCAGCCTTTGATTTTTGCAATTTGCCCAACGACAGACCCCACAGCACCCGCACCTCCCGATACAACCACAGTATCACCTGCTTTGGGTTCAGCGACATCCAACAGACCAAAATAGGCGGTCATACCCGTCATAC
>JAYVKQ010000168.1:0-2031 GCA_043768285.1 Saprospiraceae bacterium
ACTTTTAATGGTGCAACATTTGTTAAGTCTTTACCCGCTTTTTTCATTATGACAATGTTCCTATTTTGGGTATCAACTTTTATCAACAGCAAGTTTAAATTACCCGATTTTTCAGGACAACCATTGCCTATCAAGTGGACTTTGGCGGCAAGTTTTTATTGCATCATTGTCTTGCTTATGATTATGAGTGTAGGTGTATATTTTGATTTGGTTACCAGTTCTAAAAATCTACTCAATTTTGAAAGCCTTTCTGAATTTGATACCAAAAGTATATTTACATTGACCGTTTCGGGTATTATGCTTTTGTCTGTATTTCTATTGACACACCGTTGTATAGATTCAATCAACAAACTCAATATCACGAAAGTCAACCATTTTTTTGCCGTAGATGTAGCGGTTAGTTTAGGTGTTGTCTTGTTTAAAAATTATGAAATACATTTACCGATTGGTGTCTTTATTTTTTTTATATTCTTATATATCATTATTTTTCATCAATTTATCAGTTACCAAAAGCCCGGTTTGATATGGCTCGTGCAGTGGGTTGTTGTCTTTTCGGTTATTCAAACCTTTTTTATATCCAGATTTAATATACAAAAAGATGATAAAACCATAAGGGATTATGCAGCTACCTTAGCTAAAGAGCGTGATACCGTTGCCGAAAGACGCATAAGTGCCTTCACACTGAATGTGGCACATGACCCTCTCATCCAAACGCTTTCGACCTTTCCGTTCCGCATAGATACTGACCCCGCTTCAATATCGAATCGTATAAATAATCATTTTCAAAACGATGAATATCTAAGCAATCAATATTCAGTACGCTTTTTTAGTCATTATCAAAATGGTGTCGCACTTATCCCTGGCGATAGCCTCAATCTAAACTCTTTCGTTAAGCAATTTGACAAAGGTATTGCTATTGACAAAGCAACACCTAATGTTAGATTTTGGACAGATAAAAAAGGGAGTTTTGCGTATCTTTCTTTGATAAAAGTGCAAGTTCAAAACAACTCCATTTATATTGGGGCTGAATTTAGGCGAGATGATAAATTGTCGAGCCGCGTTTTTACGGAGTTGTTGGTTGATAAACACTACAAAGCCCTACGGCTTCTGAATGAATTTGACTACGCTATCTATAAAAACTATACAATCAAAGAACAAAACCCCGTTGGTACATATCCGCTTTATATTACTAAAGAAAAACTACCGCAGCCTGGTATGTTTAAAGACACCATGATAGGCAGCCATAAAGAAATTACGCACCAAAATACTGAGGGGGTCGTTGTGAAAATTGGCTACGAATATACGATATCTTCGCAGGTACTGACCCTATGGGTTTTCAGTGTGATTATGCTATCAACTTTGCTAATACTATTTTCACTAATCAATTATTTCTTTAATTTTTTACCCGATATTGTCAATTTCAATTTAGGGTTTTCGTTAAGCACTTCACTCCAATATCGCATCCTTTTTCCAAGTATTGCCTTCGTTTTACTCTCATTTTTCGCTATTTTCTGGTTTACAACCCGCTATTACAAGGTCATTGATGAGAAGTATTACACAGCAGATATGGAAAATAAATCCAACGCTATTATCAGTAACATTGCCAATGAATTGAGTTCTTTGCGCAAATATGAAACGGATAATACGCTTGATTCCGTCAAATATCTATTAGGTCGCTATGCGCAAAGCCACCAAACGGCTATTCATTACTATGATACTAATGGTGCGCTTTATGCCACTACTGAAGAAAATATATTCGATAAAGGCATACTCGCTGAACGTATGAGCAGTAAGGCATTGCTGGAACTTAGTTCTGGCAAAGAAAAGGTGTATAAATCTGAAGAGAAAATAGGGGATTTTAACTATAAAACGGCTTATTATGGTATTCAAGACAGCATTGGTGCGTCTTTAGGTTTTCTCGAATTACCTTTTTATTCTCGTGACCGTAAATCGCGCATAGGTATTACCGATATTTGGACGTATAATGCATCTATCATGACGCTTTTGTTTATATTGGGCATTTGCATTATT
>JAYVKQ010000169.1:0-6608 GCA_043768285.1 Saprospiraceae bacterium
AATTCGACAGTACAATTTTACCAAGTTATTTTTTAAGCGTTACTAAATATTTTACAGAATTGATATACTTGCTTTATTTTATGTGAAATTCGTGTTCAAAAATCAATTTTAAAAATCAAATAAAAAAACTTATGGCATCACAATTTTTTAAAGGGATTAAAAAAATCAAGTTTGAAGGACGAAAATCGGACAATCCGTTGGCGTTTAAATGGTATGACGAAAACAAAGTGGTTGGCGACAAAACCATGAAAGAGCATTTACGCTATGCAGTTTGCTATTGGCATACCTTCTGTGGCACGGGTGCTGACCCATTTGGACCGGGTACAAAGCAATTCCCTTGGGATAAAAAGAAAGATGCTGTGGGTCGGGCGATGGATAAAATGGACGCAGCGTTTGAGTTTTTTACAAAAATTGGTGCGCCTTACTATTGTTTCCACGATATTGATTTGGTGGACGAAGGTGGTTCTATTGCTGAATATGAAAGCCGTTTGAGTAAAATAACGGATTATGCTAAGGAGAAGCAAGCCGAAACGGGCATGAAACTCTTGTGGGGAACGGCTAATGTGTTCTCAAACGTGCGTTATATGAATGGTGCGAGTACCAATCCTGATTTTTCGGTCTTGGCTTATGCGGGTACGCAGGTTAAAAATGCGATTGATGCGACCATTAAATTGGGTGGCGAGGGCTACGTTTTTTGGGGTGGGCGAGAGGGCTATATGTCTCTTTTAAATACCGATATGAAGCGGGAGACGGAACATTTAGCGCGTTTTTTGACAATGTCAAGGGATTATGCACGCAAACAAGGCTTTAAAGGTAAATTTTATATTGAGCCAAAACCGTGCGAACCGACCAAGCATCAATACGATTATGATGCCGCAACGTGTATAGGTTTTTTGCGTCAGCATGGTTTGGAAAACGATTTTCAAATGAATATTGAGGTCAATCATGCGACATTGGCGGGGCATACTTTCCAACACGAGTTGCAAGTATCCGTAGATGCGGGTATGTTGGGTTCGATGGATGCCAATAGAGGGGATTATCAAAACGGTTGGGATACCGACCAATTCCCGATGAATTTGAATGAATTGGCGGAGTCCATGCTCGTGATATTAGAAGGCGGTGGATTTAAAACGGGCGGTATCAATTTTGATGCAAAAACTCGTAGAAATTCGACTGATTTGGAGGATATTTTCTTAGCGCATATAGGCGGTATGGATGCTTTTGCAAGGGCATTGGTTATTGCAGATGGCATATTGACTAAATCTCCATACAAAAAATTGCGTCAAGACCGCTATGCGTCATTCGATAGTGGGGTAGGGAAGGACTACGAAAATGGCAAAATGAGCTTGGAAGGTTTGCGCGAATTTGCCCTTAAAAACGGTGAACCACAACAACGGAGTGGCAGACAGGAATATTTTGAGAATATTATAAATGACTATATTTAATAATGGAGAGTACATTTTACCAAGTTATTTTTTAATCGTTATTAAGTGAATTTTTCTGAGATAAATGCAAAAAGTTTTATACCAAACAGGTTGCTTTTATTTGGTTAAATAATTACGAAAAATGAAATATTGTAGATGCCCAACAGTGACGTTGGGCATTTTTTTTGAAAAAATTTGACATTTAATTTTGAATAATATTTGTAGTACCCCCTTCAGTATTTTGCTCAAAAACGTGCTTTTTTGTAGAAAAATAGGCTAATATTTTGAATAGCAATCTATTATCATGATTGTATAAATACAAAGTATGATAAAATATTTGTATAAAATACCTATATTATGGTATTTGGTAAGAAATTTGTAAAAAGGCTTATTATAGTTATATTAGTATAAAAAAATATATTAAAGAAGCCTCTAATTTATCGGTTGAGAAAACTAACCCTAATTGTCTTTTTCTACCCAATAATAAAGGCATACCTTTTAACAATTCACATTAAAGAATACAGGCTATTTGAGAAAATAATCTACTCAATTGAGATTTCACTCAAATACACTATCCATAGAACAGTATATATACAGTAGCATATATCAAGAGGAAATTATAGTTCACAAAATCAGAAAGCATTGGTTTTCAAAAGTAAACATATCATGGTTAAGCAAAGACTTTTAGTTGCTCTAATACTGGCAATGTTCAGTTACTTGGAGCTTTCTGCACAAAAGCAAGTTATTTATTACGTTCCACTCCCTGATAATGATTTTCATGGAGCCATAAAAACGGTAAATAACAATGCAGCTTCTAACGACTTAAACAGCGTTGTTTCTATTACAACGTCACAAAGTGGTGCAATAGTGACCTATGACCATTGGGAAGATGGCTATGAGGCAGACATCAATCATCCCATTCAAACAACGACCCAGATATGGGGCGATGGTAATGTAGCAAATGGGGATGCCAGCACTATTTTGGGTTGTAACTGCTCAGGTGATATACTCACGCCTGGCGACGTTATTACTTTGAAAACGGTGAATGTTATACCGCGCTCTGTTGGCGTTATAGCATATGATGGTCGTGACAAGATAGCATCAAACCGAAAATTGGCGGTTTCGAGAGCGGGCTGGTGTACGAGCCCTGGTACTATATTGGCGGGTGCAGTAGAAGTTTTGGATACCTCTACATATGAACTTTTCTTCCAGATGCCTATTGGAGCTGATATTGCGAATACTGTGGATAGAGATATGTTTCAAAGAACAGAGATGCAAGTTATCGCGTCCCAAAATAATACGACGGTAGAGGTTGATAAAGATGCTGACGGTATAGTAGATCAGACTTTCACACTTAATGAAGGAGAAAGCATGCGTGTAACAGGGACAATCACTGTTAGTGCTACCGTGACTTCGGATAAGCCTGTTTCTGTAATTGCACATGGGTCAGACCCAGCATCAACACTTCAGAATAGATGGTTTCAGGTACTGGCTACTGACTTGTGGGAACAGAATTATTATTCGCCAGTCAGTTCAAATTCATCGTCTTCGCCATCGGCTTCTTTTATTTATAATGGCAGTACATTAGCTATATCAGTGGATTATACAACACGTACAACATCTGGTACGCTGGCAGTTGCTGCTAACTCGGTAGTCCGTCATGATTTACCACTTGGAGAAGGGGCGAAATATACCTCGCTTTCTGATTTTTTGGCATTAGGCGCAAACGATGTTGATGCGACAAATAGAACGAACTGGGATTGGGGTTTTACCCTTTTACCAGAGTCTTATTTAACCCAATCTGCCAGTGTGGGCTGGGGACCGGGTTCTTCAGATTTGACGGGCAACGGTAGTCCATTATGGGCTATCGCCTTGTACAATACGACTATATATGCTGATTACGATGGTGACCCAACTACGGGTGGTGTTACAGACCCGCGCGGCAATAAATGCGATTCATCTATTGTTGTAAATGCCTACCAAGTAGTTAGGTTTTTTGACTATACAGATAAAAACCAATCGGGTATGCGTGTCTATACAACTGACGGCACGCAAGTCGTTGTGGCATGGGGTGAAGATGGTGCGGTTGCAGGTACCAGTTCTCCATTTTTGGATATGGGTACAATTGCTTCACCTGCAAAGGAAGTTGAAGTTATGAAAACAGCTTCATTGTACTTTGATTTTGACGGTGACACTAAGGCAGACGCTGGTGATACAATTTTATATAAAATTATTTTAAATAGTTATAGTTTGCGTTCAGACGAAATCGTACAGATTACGGACACGCTTTCTAATAATTTGGAATATATAGCCAATTCCTCCGTGCGTAAGAGCAGCGATGTGTTGCTCAACGGTGCAATTGCTGATGCAGGTGTGACACCATTTCCATTTGATGAAACTGGTTTGGCTTTGCCGAGTTTATTCGGGCATCAATTTGATACTATCGAATTTTTAGTGAAAGTATTACCGCTGTCGCAAACATCTATTTTTAACAGTGTTACTGTTTTGTTTGATGAGGGTGATACTTATATAGCAACATCATCTACAACGGCAGACACTAAGCCCACGGCTACTTTTGATGTCGTTTCTATCAATGAAGATGATGCTGCAACGACAGTGTTTGTGTGTGCGAATGATGATTTCAATGCCGATGGACCTGCAACGGCTGCTATTACTATTGTTACTATGCCATTGAACGGCATCGCTTCGGTGGATAATAATGGCACAGCAAATAACCCAACTGACGATAGAATAATTTATACACCAGCGACAAATTACAACGGTGTTGATACCATTGTATATCAGATTTGCGACAGTAATGGCGATTGTGATACGGCTTATGTAGCCATCGCGATTGCGCCTGTTAATGATACTCCAGTCGCCAATACTGAGGGGGTAGTCGTTTTAGAAGATGCTTTGGCGACAACAATAATTGTAACGTCTAATGATGCTTTTGGTGGAGACGGCGCAAGTGTAACAGATATTACCATTACGCTAATGCCTGTGCATGGTATAGCGAGCGTCAGTGATAATGGCACACCCAATATGCCAACCGATGATAGAATAATCTATACACCAACCAATAATTATAATGGTTTGGATAGTATTATCTATCGTATTCAAGATATAGATGGTGATTTTGATACAGCTATTGTGCATATTACTATTCAATCCGTTGATGATTTACCATTAGCGACAGTTGATGGATTAATAATTGTCCAAGATGCACCTGCCACAACGGTTAATGTAACCGCCAATGATAATTTTGGCGGCGATGGTAGCAGTAATGTGGCGATTACAATTACGACTGCACCGACACGCGGCATTGCGGGTGTGGACGATAATGGTACACCAACAAACCCAACTGATGATAAAATATTATTTACGCCAACGGCTGGATATAGTGGTGTTGATAGTTTAATTTATCGTATTGAAGACATTGATGGTGATTTTGATACAGCAATAGTCCACATTACAATTAATTTTGTGAACAGCCTTCCGACCGCCAATACTGAGGGGGTCGTTATTTTGGAAGATGCTACTGCAACAACGATTAATGTAACAGCCAATGACAACTTTGGTGGAGACGGGGCGAGTGCAACCGCTATTACGATAACGCAAGTACCCGCGAATGGTATTGCGAGTGTGGATAACAACGGCACACCAACGAACCCAATGGACGATAAGCTCATTTATACGCCAACATTAAATTTTAATGGTATTGATAGTATTATCTACCGAATAGAAGATGGGAATGGTGACTTTGATACCGCTATTGTGCATATTTCAGTGCAATTAGTAGATGATTTGCCTTTAGCCTATTGTGACCATACAGCTACAAATGAAGATGTAACTATTAATATACCCGTTGTTACGAGTAATGATGATTTTGGCGGCGATGGTGCAAGTGCTGCGGCTATTACAATTACACAAGCCGCTACCAGAGGTTTGGCTTCAGTAGATGATAATGGTACGCCAACGAACCCAATGGATGATAAAATCATTTTTGTACCTACTCCAAATGTATTTGGTTTAGACAGTTTGATATATAGTATATGTGATATTGATGGCGATTGTGATACTGCAATTGTTTATATCAACATTATTCCTGTTAATGACTCGATAGTAGCCAACAGGGACGACCTTATAACAAATGAAGAGGCTACTTTGGGTATAAATGTGGTAGGAAATGATACAGACATTGAGGGGGTAGATGCTACAACCGTGACCATCACTGAAGCTGCAAAACATGGTACAACTTCAGTTAATCCTACAACAGGTGTTATTACTTATACGCCGAATTTAGATTACAATGGAAACGATACTTTGGTATATCAAATATGCGACAACGGCAGCCCAGCCATTTGTGATACGGCTATGGTCGTGGTGACAATTGTGCCTATAAATGATGCACCAGTAGCCATTAGAGATGATGTTTCTACTTTGAGAAATACGTTAATCAACATTGCGGTATTGGGTAATGATACTGATGTTGAGAATAACATAGACATACCGAGTGTATTTGTAACAGAAACGCCTTCTAATGGCAATTTTACAGAAAATCCTGATGGTACTATTAGTTATTTACCAGACCCTGGCTTCTTCGGCTTGGATACTTTAATCTATGAAGTATGTGATTTGGGTTCACCTATAAGATGTGATACTGCATTAGTGGTGATTAACGTCATTTATGTAAATGAATTGCCAGTCGCTAATCGCAACAATGCTACCTTGAATGAAGATGCGTCTGTAACAATTGCGGTAGTAGGTAATGATATTTTCGGAGGTGACGGCACAAGCAATACAGCTATTACGATTACACAAGCCCCTAATAAAGGTATAGCTACTGTTAATAATAATGGTACACCAACCAACCCTGCGGATGATAGAATTAATTATGTTCCTGCATTGAATGAAAATGGTATGGACACATTAATCTATCAAATTTGCGATGGTAATGGTGATTGTGATACGGCTTTGGTAGTTTTCACTATCACACCTTTAAATGATGCACCTTTGGCAAATAGAGAAGATGTAGCTACATTAATGGATACAGCTATTCCCATAGATGTTTTAACAAATGACAGTGATACAGATGGTACAATTGATGCCACAACAGTAACGATAGATACTGCGCCTAAAAACGGTACAACGAGTATTAACCCGACAACAGGTGTTATTACT
>JAYVKQ010000170.1:0-2874 GCA_043768285.1 Saprospiraceae bacterium
CATTCGACACCATGCGCCTTGTGTCGAATGAATTCGACACGACACACCCCCTCAGTATTTTCCTGTTCTTTGGGCAATTAATACCTATTTGGATACGAAATCCTAAATCATTACACCTAAATTAGAGAAATTCGATTTATCACTCGTTTCATTCGTGTTTAGGTATGTCGTTAATTTAGTTTATGGAAATTCAATACCTCAAAAACTGATATTTTTCTACGGTTTTCGAATCACCTCCCTCTCCTACTCTATCTATTTTTAGCGTATAACTCTTTAAAAATCATTTAATTACCAATATTTTTTTATCAATATTGATATTTTTCTACGGTTTTCACCCCCCCCAACACAATTAAGGCGATATTATGGGCTATCTATTATATCAAGCAATATTGATATTTTTCTACGGTTTTCTATCAAAAGGCTTGAAATGAGGGGCGATATTGATATTTTTCTACGGTTTTCGGGAGATAGAACCTATTTAATAACACCGATTTATAATAAATATGTTCTTTAACAATGTGTAATTGAGGTGATTGGGCAATGCAGACAGTATCAAATCGGAATTGATATTTTTCTACGGTTTGTGGATATTTTTCTCGGAGATAAAGATATTTTTCTACGGCTTACGGATATTTTTCTCGGAGATACGGATATTTTTCTACGGTTTTGTTGATATTTTTCTACGGTTTTGAAGTTATATCTATTTGAAAATCAAATAGATATGCATCTATAAATAGAAATTTAAAAAAAGATATAAATTAAATTAAAACTTAAAGGCTAAGTGTTTTGAAAAACATTTATATTTTTATAATATAAAAGGAGGTATTCTATTGGTTTCAATAACTTCCGCTTTCAAAAATTATGATGAGCACCCCTCAGTATTTTGAGCATTTTTTAGGTGAGATTGCTTTTAATATTAAAAAATGATGGCACAATTAGTTTGCATAATTTCTCCCCCAATGAGGGGCAAATCTACTCTATCTTCCGTTTGCTGCCAGTTGAATACACTCGCAACGAATATACTTTTAAAAGCGTTAAGTTTATTATTGTTATTATTTAGTTTACTATTATTACAAGATTTACACTGTTTACAAAGTAATTTCTTGCCATTCGTGTGTAGATTATCATTTATTATCATTCTTTTTACAAGCATTACTATGTAATCAATGTAAACATTGTATATTTGACCGTAATTTGAGTATTGTAAACTATTTAAACAATGTAAACATTGGGCAAAATTATTTCAATTGCGAATTTTAAAGGGGGTGTAGGCAAGACGACCTCTACCGTGAATATTGGCGCGGGATTGAGTGTGGCGGGAAAAAAAACATTGCTGATTGACCTCGACCCACAGTTCAACCTCACCCAATGTTTGGGTTTGATGGATACCGATAAACCCATTTACGGTGCTTTGCGCGGCGAGTATCCGCTACATCCTATTTCGATAAAGGACAATCTGGATATTATTTCATCGTCATTAGATTTGATTAAAGCCGAGATTGAGCTATCCTCAGAGTTTCGGCGCGAAGAGATACTAAGTCGGCTCATATCGCCTTTAAAAGACCAATACGACTATATCTTTATTGACTGTCCGCCGTCGTTGGGGCTTTTGACCATAAATGCCTTCATTGCATCTGACGAAATCTACGTCCCCATCGAGGCTGAATACTTGGCTTTAAAGGGATATGCCATCTTGAACGAAGCTATTGGTCGCATTGGTTTGAGCATAGACCGCGTGTTTATCACCAAATTTGATGGACGAAAAGTGCTGAACAGAAACGTGTTGGATACCATCCGCCAATCCCTCGGCGATGCTGCGTTCAAGACCGTTATCCGCGCCAATATCGCCTTAGCCGAAGCCCCAACGCAAGGCTTGGATATTTTCAGATATGCCCCCAAAAGCGTGGGTGCAGACGATTATCGCCAACTGATAACCGAAATTATGGCTTAAAACCCATATTGTTTACTTTGTAAATCATGTAATCTTTGTAAACATTGTAAAAATTATTTTAACTTATGGCAAAAAAAATGCTCATCAATGCCGATATGTTATTGGCAACGCCGCGCCGACAAGAAACCGTTGCGCCCCCGATTGTGGATAGGGTTAAGGAAAGCGAAGACCCCGCTATTTACAGGGCTACACCACCAACCAAAGTAGAGACAGTAGCGATTGTAGAAAAAGACATTCTACCGTCTCCACCACAAGCCATCATCGAACCTAAGAAAATAGTAGAAATATCTTCCGTACAAAAGGGTTTGAAAGTAGGGGAGACCCGAGCAACCTTTATCGTGAAAGAAGATACCTTAGAGAAAATAAAAGCCATTGCGTATTGGGATAGGCAGAATATCAAAGACGTGATGCAAACGGCAATTGAGAATTATATCACCGCATATGAGCAAAAGCAAGGCATAGTACGCCCAATTCCGTGATTGTTTATAAGTTAAACTATGTAATCTTTGTAAACTATGTAATCTTTTAAAAATTAATATTTGAACAAGCCTATGGAACTCAACATAATTTAATGCCTTTTGAAGGAAACCCTATTCGGTGATATGGCACAATGAAAAATGGTATTTCTCGGTTATTGATGTCATTGCGGTTTTGTGAGATACTTCAAACCCCTTTAGCTATTGGCAAGATTTAAAAAGAAAGTCGAGCAAAGCCGAAGGGCAACTTTACGATTTTATCGTAAAGTTCAAATTTGTGGCTTCAGATGGTAAAATGCGCCCTACCGAATGTGCGGATACTGAGGGGTATTGCGCGAAAAAAAGATAAGGGTATCAAAGTAGTTTTTTTCCCAAGCGCATGACAAAAGGTAAATTCTTATTTGGTGGGGTAAAAGAAATGACTTACAAAATGCCTATTGTGTTTTT
>JAYVKQ010000171.1:0-4843 GCA_043768285.1 Saprospiraceae bacterium
TGCAGAAGGAGTGTATTCCAACTTAGCCATTATCTCGCACTCTAACACGGAGTTTGTGGTGGATTTTATCCGTATGATGCCCAATATCCCACAAGCAAAGGTGAAAAGTCGCATCATACTCACGCCCGAACACGCCAAACGGTTTATGAATGCCCTCGTGGATAATGTCCGCAAATATGAGCAACAATTTGGACGCATTGATGAAAAGGATGTGCCGCCTTTCCCGATGGGTTTTAGTACGCCGAAGGCGCAAGCGTAGGAAGTTGCGCAAAATACTGAGGGGGTCATTTTTAAATTTAAAATATTGACTATTAAACAATTACGCATATTGTAGCAATTCTACATATAGAGAAAAATGGATTTGTGTATTAATTTTCACATCGGAAGGGCTATTGATAGATATTCGTGGTCAAAATCAATAGCGGGCGATTTCAATCGCCCTTCCGATGCCACCACAATGTCTGTATGCAAAATATCCGAATTATGCAGTACTATAAATTCACAATAAATCTAAAAACCATGACACCTAAAATTCAAAAACTTTGGCATCGCCTTGAAGCCCAACGCCTTGATTTGATGCAACTCATGGCGCAACACAATAACCCTACATTAAATAAAAAACCTGCGCCCGAAGCGTGGTCTGCGCTGCAAGTTATCCACCATTTGATGGATGCGGAACAGGCATCTTTGGCATATATGAAAAAGAAGTTGAGTTTTACGAGTAAAGTGCCCAAAGCGGGTTTTAAAAGTCGTTGGCGGCGTTTTCTTCTACGAATTGCTTTTGCTATTCCTCTAAAATTCAAAGCACCTACTACGCTTGAACACTTTCCAGAACAATCTAATTTTGCAGATTTAAGCAACCAATGGGCTTCACAACGCCTTGAATTACAATCTTTTATAGAAAACTTGCCCGATAATGTTGTGCAGGGTGAAATATGGCGGCATCAAATAATGGGGAAAATGAATATCGCTCAAATGCTTGACTTTTTTTATACGCACGTTGATAGGCATGAAGCACAAGTGAAAAGGACGATAGCTAAAGTACGTTAGGTTGCGCGATAAGTAGTTTAGGAAACTGAAATTTTATTTTTTACAAAAATAAAATTTCAGTTTCCTAAACTGCCTGTCGAGCCTTTTTATATTTTAAAAATTCGCCCTAACTGAAGCCCTACCCACATGAATTGTCCTCAACTCTCCCGTTTTGCGCCCTTCGTACGAGATATTCAAGAATATATTTTTGGATAATACCCTATCCACACTCATATTCCAAAGAAAATTGCGTCCGTTTTGCAAACCCTCTAATAGCGCAAACTCGATAGGCGTGTTGCGTTCACCTGTGTAAGCGACCTGCACATAACTGAATTTTGCGCGTAATTGGCTGTTTTGGCTTTGGTTCCAAGTGGTTTCGAGCGAAAAATCGTTGTTTTCTAAGCGTTCTGCCGATAAGCTTTTCAAAGTATTAACACCGTTTTTGTACTTATAAATAAAACCCAAACGGAAATCGCTGCCGATTTGCCATGTCAATTCGGGTTCAGCTTTTTGCAGTTTGAGGTTATAGTTTCTGGTAAAAAAGGCTTCTGATAAATTGGCTTGCGACCCTGTGGCATAATATTGTTGCAAAGCCAGTGCTTTGCCAATATTCCAACGGCTGCGGATATACCACTCTTGCCGCCCGCGTTCTTCAAATCCCGTTACTAACACAAGGCGATTGCGGTTATCCAATTGCCCCAGTTCAATATCCCAAACTGGATTAGAACGATTGAAATACAAGGCATTACGCATAGAAATATTCAATGCTACGAGTGATATATCTGGTATATTTAATTGAAAAGGATTCCATTGCGATATTGAGGTTACTCCCCCTACGGGGGTCGGGGGGGCAACTTTCACCCGCCTTGCAATTTGCATATTAGAATTGGTCGAAAAACGGCTTAAAAATTTTAATACCCCTTCTTTTTCAAACCAAATAGCGCGCGGGTCAATCCTTAGACTTTGCGAAAAAGCGGCGTTATTGGTACGGATAAATTGGTTGGTAAACAGCGTCACGCGCACATAATCGGCTTGGTCGGTGAAGGGTGCAATTTCAAATTCATCGAGTTGCGGAATGGTATCGCTGTTGCGGTTACGCCATATATATTGCCCTTCGCCTTTATTCACCCTAACGTATTGATATTCAAGACGTTGCTCTTGTCCTGAACCCAATTCGTAGAGCGTATTGCTGTATATCGTATTTTTAAAAAGATTAAAATTATACTCCAATCGCCCCAAATAGGTCTGTTGTGGGCGCAACGAAACGCGAGAAGTATCGGACACTTGTAGGTCACGATAGGTGATATTCCATATCAATTGGGTATTGCGGCGAGTGTTCACGCTGCCGTTCAAACCCACTTCATTCACTTTCGATATTTGAGAAAAACGACTGATAAATGGTTGATAATCAAAACGTTGCAAGATATTAAACCCTAATTGATTGCCATTGCTATCCGTTTTTTCGGCATACATTTTCCACATATCGTAGTAGAAACTGGTGCGTATAAAAGTATCGCGTTGCGCATCCAACCTCCGATTTTTCTCCCGTTCTGCAATTGCCCCTAATTTTAGATTTTTATTAAAAATTTTGGATATATCAATACGCGGTCTTGAAAACGACGACTTTTCTATTACCCCCTCAGTATTTAGCTCGTTTATATCGGCAATTATCGCCCAATCATTGCGCCGAATATCCAACCGCCCTGCATTTCTTAAGCCACTATATTCATTGCCGCGTGCATAAGTTGCTATATCATAACGCATTGATAACCAATCTTTTCTATTCAATTTTAAACTTGTATTGATAAATTGTTCACGCAGTTGAGAAGGCGTTTGAGTGAGGTTGCCAATGGTGTAAGTGTTATTATTATTAAGATTATTTTGAGAATTATTAGACAAAATAGGGAGGGGGGTAGGCACATTCCAATCCCTTGTAAATTCAGCGTTGCGATATGGGTTTAACGGTTTAAACGTGCGCTGCGTACCTTCATATTTACTTTCGAGTTGCCCTTGCCATACTTGTTTTTTTCCGAGAAAAAATTGATTGTCAAAACCTGCATAGAGTGCCAAACCCGTATTCGTGCTATCGCCAATAGTTGAGAAACGGTTGCGGTCTTGGTTGCTCATAGCGAGTTCTGCAAATACTTTTGTGCGTTTAAATAATTGATAATCAATGCCTAATGTCATTAATCGTTGACTATTGGGCGGTGTCAATTTTTTAATAGGCTCAAAATTGCCTTGCAACTTGCCCGACACTGAGGGGGCAACCCATTGATACACACGCCCGTTTGCAGCCGTTGGCACTTGGATATAATTGCCCTTCCCCTCCCCTACGGGCGAAAAGGCGGCGGTATATTTGGCAAGATTTGGGTCAGTCGAATATGCCAATATATCGCGGTACAATGTGCCATTCACCACTGTATCCAACAGCTGATATTGAATCCTATCCACCCGAAAACCATCTTCCGCTTGCCGAATACTGAGGGGGTAGTTGGTATCAAAATCATTGCCTGTTTTGCGAAGGATGCTGCGGTCAAGCGAATCCAAAGCTTGTGTGCCAGTGGCATTTTTAGAATCTTGCTCGGAGTAAAAATCGAAACGCAATTTCCAATCGTGCAAACCGTGTAACGGAACGGCGTTCCGTTGCACTTCGCCGCGTTGCAATTGTATTGACCCAAAAACCGTTGAGCGCAAATAGGTCTGGTCGGCATACTCATATTCGACAATAATCCGCGCGTCTTTCGTCACCAAACGCTTGGGTGTGAACACTATATCGCCGCGATTATAGTCAATCACATAGTCGTGTTCATCGCCGCGCAGCATGAGTTTTCCGTCAAAATAAACCCGTTCAGTACCTGATAAAATGATGAAAAAGCCACCCGTTTCGTTCCCAAAAAGCCGATAAGGACCTTGATTGCCTTCAACGACAGGCAATATATTTCGTGCGAATTTACCTCTTGCAATGCCTGCCCCAACTTTTGAAGATAGCACCGCCGTTTGGGGCGTTGTTAAATTATTTTTTAATATAAAATTGCTTGATTGTGCATAATTTATACCTTTTTGTTTTTTATAATAATTCATAAAATAAGTATTCAAAGGGCGTTGCAACTCATAATCGCCTGCCAAAAGTGTTTGGTTTTTACGCTTCAATTGGATAAAAATTTTATCAATTTCGCGGAGTTGTTGCGTATTCCCTTCGGCTTGAATGGGGAGGTTGTTATCGGTCATGGTTGCCAAAATATCCATATCGCCGAGCCGCCCTGCGAGGTTGAGGTTAAAATTTTGATTGACCACCAAATTTTGCGCATTGCCCGCCGATATGCCTTGCGTATAGTTGCCGTTATATTCCAAACCCTTATCGAATATGGGCGCATTGTCCGCCAACGGGTTGCCATAATCGGCTTCCACGCGCACTGGCGGAGCCAAAGGGTCAATTGTAGCACTATCCAAACGCTGGATTTTTTTACCCAAATCAAAGGGCAAAACGCGGTAACTAATGGATAATGGATAGTAGATAATGGATAATGGGGGTTGGCGGAGTAGTATGTTATTTTTTATTTTATAATAATTTGTATCTAATATATTATTTTGATTATCAATGATTTGTATGGTGTTTGGGATAATAGTGAAGGTATCTTGTGCCAGTGTATCTCTTAGAATTGTGAGCGTTTTTTGGCGTAGATTACTGACCTGTCCCGAAACAGTCGGGAGGGGGTATTGAGCTTGAACGATATTAGACATTAGGAGCAACGTAGCATATACAACTGCCTTCTGGAGTGTCGAATTTATTCGACACACACGCTTGTGTCGAATA
>JAYVKQ010000172.1:0-7520 GCA_043768285.1 Saprospiraceae bacterium
GCTACATTTGCCCCTAAAATAAAGGTAAAAGTATGCTTCAAAATCTTATTCAACAAAAAACAAACGAATGGCTCAATCAACCTGATTGTAGTATAAAACCTGTTTTGGAATATATTTACAAAAAAGGAAAATTACGTGATGCCCAAATTGAAGCCCTTGAAACCTATCTGTTTTTAAAAATTAAAGGACAAAATAAACCACTTGCACAACTTATGCGAGAAGGTTTTTTTAATGACAATATTGACCTCAATATTTTACCTATTGCCCAAAACACAAGGGATAATCTCTTAAAATCACCCTCCGCACTGGCTCTTTTTGAGTTAGCCCAAAAAGAAAAAAAAGACCTCGAATCCTTAGCTCATTTGATAAATCAGACGTTTGCCGACTTTAATACTGAGGGGGTCATCAACGATATTTTCTACAATATTCCTTATACCGATTATCTTTTTTCTTTGCCGATGGGTGCGGGTAAAACCTATCTTATGGCGGCTATCATTTATTTGGATTTGTATTTTGCCTTAAATGAACCTCAAAACCCCCTTTTTGCACATAATTTTATAATTCTCGTACCAAGTGGCTTAAAATCTTCGGTTATTCCTTCTCTCAAAACCATTGAAAATTTTGACCCTACGTGGGTGTTACCAGAAGCGGAAGCTGTAAAAATTAAGCGGGTGTTAAAATTTGAGGTATTAGACCAATCCAAAAATTCAAAAAAAGAACAACGCAAACGCAATCCGAATGCTCAAAAAGTAGCTAATCATCAACCTTTTGAGCAACTTATGGGCTTAGTAATGGTTGTAAACGCTGAAAAAGTGATTTTAGACCGTTTCGATAAAACAGGACAATTGGATTTGATTGAAAAAACCATTGACGAACAAGATAAATTAGCCAACGAACTCCGCAATATCATTGGGCAAATTCCGAACCTACAAATTCATATTGACGAAGTGCACCACGCTCAAGATGATGATATAAAACTCCGTCAAGTCGTTACTAATTGGAACAAAACGGGCGCCATCGTCAATTCGGTTTTGGGGTATTCTGGTACGCCTTATTTGTCTTCACCCGATAAAATTATAGTAGCGAATGAGTTTTCTTTGAAATTTCAACAAATTACCAACACTGTCTATTATTACCCACTCGAAAGAGCTGTGCGCACGTTTTTAAAGAAACCTGATATTCGTGCCGCATCTATGAATGACCCCCTCAGTATTATTGCCGAAGGTGTCTCACTGTTTAAAGAACGCTATTGGCAAACCCTTTATGAGCGTGAAACGGACGAGCGCACCATCAAAACGACTGCAAAATTAGCGATATACTGTTCTTCTATTGAGCGGTTGGAAGATGAAATATATCCGTATTTGGTCAGTGAGTTGAAGATTGACCCTGCCGTTATTTTTAAATACCATCGCGGTAATGCTAAATATAAAATGACCAAAGCCGATGATACTGCTTTTGCTCAATTAGATACGGAACTCTCAAAAGTAAAAATCATTCTCCTTGTTCAAATTGGTAAAGAGGGTTGGGATTGCCGTTCTCTTACGGGTGTTATTCTATCGCAAAAAGGGGATTGTCCTAAAAATATGACCTTGCAAACGGCTTGTCGCTGCTTGCGGGAAGTGATTAATCATACACACGAAAAAGCATTAATTGTGCTCAACGATTTTAACTATAAAACCCTTGATGCACAACTACAAGAGGAGCAACATACCAGTATCGAAAAACTCAATAAGGCGGCACAGTCCAATGATATTGTCTTGCGTGAGCGCGTTAGCCGTATGGATTTTTTAAAACTCCCGCACGAAATTGATTTTTATCGCATAAAACTCAAAGAAGCTGAAATAGTAGATGTGCCAAAGCCTGACCCCTCTGTATATTTATCAGATTTACGCAAAGAGTTGAAAGCAAATACCGCTTTTGCTGAAAGCACCATTCGTGAAGGCAATTTTAATGCTGATGCCAAAAAGAGTTTTATTGAAGAATATGGTTCCGAACAAGCTGTTTTTAATGATTGGCTTTTGCAGCTCATGCGCGATAGTTTTGGTGTTTTAAGCCTCAAATTATTGCAACCGCATTTCGTCGTTTTGAAAGATATTTTTACTACAATTTCTTACGCTAAAAGCAATACCCGCTTTTGGAACTTTAATTTTGATATTAAAAATGTCGAAAAACAGGTGCGTAAAGCCTTTATTCCGCAAAAAGAAATTCAATACGATATTGAGACCGTGCCACATACCGCCGAGTGGATTAAGGTCGAAAATCTGAAACCCCTTGAAGAAACGCCCTTTTTATATCCCATAAAAGTAGAGCAAGATAAAATCTTAGAAGCCGACATAAAAGGTATTCAATCTTTCGACCTTTCGCCCGATGAAGTACTGGCAAGAGAACAAAAACTGAAAGATATGCAAGCCCAATTTGGCAATCATATCACTATGGCTATGCTTTTTCCTTTACAAACCGATGTTTCTACCGTTTTAAAAAATAAAAATAGAACCCTTCATTATACCCCTTATAATTTCTTTCAATCCAATTTTGAAAAACAATTGGTTGAGGAAACTTTGAAGTATGATTTTTTAGAAAAATACCAACTCGAACTCTATTTCAATGGCGATAGGGCGATTTCTGATTTTCAAATCGAATGTTTTGATAAAACGGCTGCTGGGCGTTATGTCCGCATTGGCAATTATACGCCCGATTTTTTGATGTTACAGCGCAAAAATGATAATACTATCGGTAAAATATTGATTATCGAAACCAAAGGCGGTATTTATGGCAATGATTTTAATCGCAAACGCCGCTTTATAGAAGAGGATTTTGTGCGTGAAAATGAGAAACGCTATAACTTCAAACGTTTCGATTTCCTTTATCTCGAAGATACTGCCCCCCTCCCTAATAACATTGCTAAATTAGAAAAAACAATTAAAACCTTCTTTAATTAGTGTCAATACCCGTGCCACCGCTTCAAGCGGTGGCACGGATTATAGTTCATAAATCTAAAACCGTAACTCATTATATGCCAATCAGATATATTCCTTTTGAGCCTAAAGTCCTGCAAGGACAAGCCCTTTTAGATAATTTTGTTCGCACACGCCGCGTACTCCGTTATCGGGATAATGACAGCGTTTTCCGCACTTTTGATAGAGGTATGCCCCTTTATGAAACGTCTTTAATTGAAAAAATTGGGCAAAATACTGAGGGGGTAGCTAACGACAATACGCCACTTTTGGGAGCAGGGGGGCTTGTGCTTCGGGGTGAGTGTCTAAGTGCTTGTGCTTATCTCAAAGAAAAAGGCATCAAAATTGACCTCGTCTATATTGACCCGCCCTTTGCTTCGGGTGCTGATTATGCTAAAAAAATATACCTCCGTAAAAACCCAAAAGTAACCCAAGCCCTTAATTCAGTTCCCCCTTTGGGGGCGGAGGGGGAACAACAATTGGACGATGAAGGCATCCGCGCTTTTGAAGAAAAAATGTATGGCGATATTTGGAACAAAGAGCAATACCTCAATTGGATGTATGAAAACCTCATGGCAATTAAAGCCGTTATGTCCGATAATGCTTCTATTTATGTGCATTTGGATTATCACATTGGGCATTATGTTAAGATTTTAATGGATGAGGTTTTTGGTGAGGAAAATTTTAATAGTGAAATAATTTGGAAACGTACAACAGCACATAATGATTCCTCTGGTTATGGTATGAACTATGATATGCTTTTTTTTTATAGAAAAAATGAAAATGCTGTTTTTAATATAGTTTATCAGACTTACAGTGATGAATATTTAAGTAGATTTAACAGACAAGATGATGATGGTCGAAAATGGACTGATGGAAATCTAACAGCAAAAGGACTTCAAGGCAAAGGATACGAATATGAATATAAAGGTTATTTCTCATTGTGGAGGTGTCCAATAAAAACAATGGAAGAACATGACGCAAAAGGTAAACTTTACTTTACAAAAACTGGAGGTATTAGATTAAAAGTTTATTTAGATGAATTAGGAGGTATGCCATGTCAATCATTGTGGGATGATATTAACCCTGTAAATTCTCAAGCACAAGAAAGAACCGATTATGCCACCCAAAAACCCGAAGCCCTCTTAGAGCGCATCATCAAAGCAAGTAGCAACGAAGGTATGGTAGTAGCCGACTTTTTTGGTGGCAGTGGCGTAACGGCAGCCGTCGCGCAGAAATTGGGCAGGCAGTTTATCCACGCCGATGTCGGCATAAACAGCATACAGACAGTACGGGATAGGCTCAAAACACAAGGCGCAAGTTTTGAGATATTGGAAATAGAAGATGGGGTATCGCTTTACCGCAACCCCGCCCAAACGATGACTTTGTTAAAAAAAACAATCCTCAACCTCCGTAATGAAGACCCGCTACCCGCTTTTTTTGAAGGCGAAGTGATGGATAGCCAATATGGAGCAATTCCCGTTTATTTGCCCAATTTGCAAGACCATACCACCCGCTTGCTCAATACCTACTGGATAAGCCGCATTATCAACGAAGCGATGGGCGAACTCGATGCCAATCGCTACAAGCGAGTGCGCTTGTATTATGTGGACATTGAAGACGAAAAAGAAGTACGGAGTTTTATCAAGGACAATAACCTCACGGGCATAGAAATAGAATTAGCCGACCTAAAACCCCTCTTAGCAGAGGTGCGCTTGGAAGATGAAGCCGTTTATACGCTCCAAAATACTGAGGGGGGGTATAAATTGACCCTCGAAATGTTTAAAAGTGACCGCTTGAACGAGCGCATAAAGCAATACAATGATAAAGGTATGGCGCAAAATATCAAATTGGATTTCAACGACGATAATGACAGTAATGAAGAAACCGAAAGCGATAACAAACGCAAAAAGAAATTCAAACCAATAGAAATAAGCGAAAATGGCTTAGAATTGATAGAATTAATCGCATTAGATTGTACGAATTTGGAAGGGGTATTTAATAGCGACGTTGAGTTGAAACTCGATAAAAACAGTTTTGTAGTTTTGAATGGTGTAAAATCGAAAACATATTGGGATGGTACGCTTTCAAGCGACAAAAAACCATTGCGCATGAAAATACGGAATATTGCGGGTGATGAAAGCGTTATCAAGTTATAGCAAGCGGTGGTTTAGGAAACTGATTTATATTTTTTTTTTTTAAATATAAATCAGTTTCCTAAACCACTTGCCACCCCCTCAGTATCGGAATGAAGTTTTTTGCAAAAACAGGTAAAACTAAAATGTCTCATTACCTATTCAATACCCACATAAAGCGTCACAGTAATCTTTTTTTTGCTGGTATTATGCACCGTTAGTCGGTGGCTGCCTGTTGTATTGACCTTGAATTCATTCGGACTTTTGGGACCCGTGGTTAAGGATATATCTTGCAGATTGGGTTCTGTCAAAAAACCTTCAATATCGCTGTCTTTGAAATCATAGCCTATGGTGAAGCTGATGGTCTGACCCTTTTTGGCGTACATACTGAAATCAATGGTGCTTATAGGGCTTATTGTTCTCGTTAAGGCTGCGTCTGTTTTACCTTTTCCAAATCGAACTGTCTCCATTTTAGAAACACTTTTAGGGCTGCTATCCGCACATAGCGCGTCTTTATAGTTGCTGAATAAGGCTTTTGGCACTTTATGCACTTTCCACCAACAGCCGAAAGGCATATCCGTAGCACCCAATGAATACTCAATAACTTTCCAACGCCCATTATCATATTTGAGCAAACCAAAAACACCATCTGTGAAAACGCCGTTAGCATAGGCACTTTTGAAAGGCGTTTTATTAAAATCAACAGGGCTGCCATTTGATTGACGTACTGAGGCAACGACAAAAGCATAGTTGGCATGGGTCTGATAATCGCCGACTTCCAATTGTGTCGGCAGGGTTAATTTTTTAGAAACAGGCGCGTTCAAAGCCTCCAAAGCTGCTTTTTTACGTATCCATTTTGCCCCTGCAACGGCTTCATCAATTTGGGTTTGAACTTCACCGCGCATACCCATACCGACTGTTCCAACCGATTTGCGCGACACGTCATCGGGAATGGTATTATACGTCAATAAAACGCGCTGTACTTCTTTGCGCAAATTGTCAAATGCCACCCTTTCGCCCTTAAACATAATAGTGCCACTCTCATATTGGGTTACTTGAAGCGATGGGGCTGGAGTTGCTTTTGGCTTTTTGGGTTGGGCTGGTTTAGGCTTGGCTTTCGGTTCACCTTTTTTTTCGTTGCCATCACCATACAAACTTGCCAATACTTCATTATAAACTTTAAACAGTTTATTACTTTCTTCGGAAGTATAGCCCGACACACCCAATCCGGGTGTTTCAGCTCCTTCTTTTTTACGCTTTTGCAATTCAGCCGTCAATTTTTTCCTAAAATCTTCGGTACCTTTAATCGGTACATTGCCCCATAGCATATTGCCTTTTTCATCAACGACAATCTCGATGTCTGAACTACTTTTTTTATCAAAAGCCGAGTGGTCAACAAGCTCCATCTCGTATTCTTTGCCGCCACAGTCGCCATTAAAAATGGATGCTCGCGCGCCATTTCCCCATGCAATCCGAATATCACCGCCCGTTTCTTTAAAATTTAAGGGCGCACCCTTAGGCAATTTTCCTTTGAATTTAAAACTACCATCAGGATTAAAAGTCAAATCCTTAGCCACCACTATCGGTTCGCCATCAATAGTTGTATAAAGATGAATAGCAAAATTGGCAGGCGGTATGCCCCCTTCAAGTATTTTTCCTGCTGCTCTGACTTCATTGCCCTCAAGACAGCCGCCAGCAGTAACCTCGTTTGAGCCGTTATTCTGGAGTTGGGGCTGTTCTGCCACTACGTCACCATGAATGGGCGGTGGTTGGGGATTTCTATTTTTACAGGCACTCAAAAGTGCGAAAAATGCACATATCAAAAAAATGTAGAGAGATTTAGTTTTCATTTCGATTGTTTTAATCTTCAAAAAAGAGGTTTTTTAAGTTGTATTGGTATACAATAGCCGACTTTCCCAAAGCACAATTGGGAAAAATCATCGTCAAAGATTTAGAAGGTTGTGGAAAAGGAAATTTTGGATGTAATAATTTATGCGCGTTGGTTGGTTTCAGATAAAACTGAGCATAATAATATTAAAAATCTAACAGTTTGAATTAGAAACAAATATAATCAATATTTTATTTTTTTACAAATATAATTATTAAAAAATTTGTTTAGTAACGCTTGAAAAATAACTTGGTAAAATTGTACTGTCGAATTTATTCGACAGTCTGCGTAAATCATTGATTACCAACGCCTCCGTCGAATAAATTCGACGGTACAATTAACAACTTATTTTTTCACTGTTACTTAACAGCTTTTGGGACGAGTGGAGGATAAATAGGGACGAAATGGAGATTTAAGATGTTAATAGCATGCGTTAGCGGGAAAAAAAACAGCCACTAATGGCACTAATTTTCACTAATAACTTGATTTATAGAAAAAATTAGTGCAATGAGTGGCTGTCCTAAATTTTTAAAAAAAATCAAC
>JAYVKQ010000173.1:0-6137 GCA_043768285.1 Saprospiraceae bacterium
ATGGGCAATACAATTATGCTGACTTGGACTGAAGTAGAGGAGGGGAAAACTTTTATTAAAACTACAAGTGTATCATTTTAAGCATATATAGGTCAATAAAGGACAACATATAGCATCCCCTCAGTATTTTTGTATTGACTTTCTAAAAATCTATCTATGACAACCAGCATCACGCGTAAAAAAGGTCCCAAAATAAAGCATTTCAATATCACCCCAATTGCCACGGTTGACCCGCCTTTGCTCAATGCCGCAGGTTTACACGCACCCTATGCCCTACGAATTGTCGTCGAATTGATAACAGATGACAATATCGCAGGCATTAGTGAAATCCCTGGAACTGTTGATATTGAAAAAGCACTAAACGCGTGTAAACATTTGATTATTGGGCAAGACCCTTTTCAAATAAATAAAATAAACGATACACTTATCGCCCATTTTGGCACAGATAATATTGCTGACAGAGGTCTTTTTCCGTGGGATTCTCGCAAATTAGTCCATATTTTTAGTGCTATTGAAGTTGCTTGTATGGATATTATGGGCAAAATTATCAATAGACCTGTCGTGGATTTATTGGGCGGAAAACGACGGGATAGTGTGCCTTTTTCAGCCTATCTTTTTTATAAATATGAAGGGGCAGGAGGAGAATTGGCATTTGGCATAGACACCAAAGCCAAAGGTTGGGCAGCGGCTCGCCAATCCAGTGCTTTAAATCCAGAAGAAATTGTGGCTCAAGCCAAAGCTATGTGCAAATCCTTTGGTTTTCAATCCATAAAACTAAAAGGCGGCGTTTTTGAACCGCGACAAGAGGTAGATGCCGTGTTTGCACTACGTAAAGCGTTTGGTGAAAATGTCCCTATTCGCATTGACCCCAATGCCTTATGGACGGTAGAAACAGCCATAAAATACGGCAAAGAAATGGAGGGCTTGATTGAATATTTGGAAGACCCTGTGCGCGGTCAAGATCATATGGCAACGGTGCGCAAAGCCTTAAAAACGCCATTGGCAACCAATATGTGTACGACTTCTTTTGAGGATATACCCCTCAGTATTCAAAGAGGTTCGGAGGATATTATTTTGAGCGACCATCATTTTTGGGGTGGCTTACAGGCTTCTATGACCCTCGCGGGCGTGTGCCAAACGTTTGGTAGAGATTTATCTATGCACTCCAATTCTCATTTGGGTATTTCGTTGGCGGCAATGGTGCATTTGGGCGCGGCAATTCCCAATTTGCGCTATGCCTTAGATACCCATTATCCGTGGCAATCTGATGAAATTATTACGTCAGGTCGTTTCAAATTTGAAGATGGACAAGTAGAAGTGCCAAAAGGCGCAGGGTTGGGGGTAGAATTGGATAAAAAAGCATTGGCAGTATTGCATCAAAATTATATAAATTGCGGTTTGACGAAACGCAACGATGAAATAGAAATGCAAAAAGTACAACCCGATTGGACATTTAAACAAACCCGCTGGTAGTATCAGGAAGGGGCTGTTTTGATTTTCTTTTGATAAAGAATTGAAATTTTTTTTATCAAAAGAAAATCAAAAACCTTCTTGGGCTTTTTAAATTTTCAAAATAAAATAACCAATTAATTAAAGAAAAATGAAAAAAATAGGATTTATTGGCTTAGGCATCATGGGCAAACCAATGGCATTGAACTTAATCAAAGCGGGTTATACTTTGTCTATTTTGAGTTATAACAAAGCTGCCAATGTGCTGATAGAGGCGGGAGCGACACCTTATATTAGCATCAAAACGTTGGCAGAAAACAGTGATGTTATTATCACTATGTTGCCCGATTCGCCCGATGTGGAGCGCGTGGTTTTTGGAAAAGAAGGTGTTTTAGAAGGTATAAAAAAGGGGTCATTGTTTATAGATATGTCCTCTATATCCGCTTCAACGGCGTGTAATATCTTTGAAACGATGCAGAAAAAAGGCGTAGAAGCCTTAGATGCACCCGTTTCTGGCGGTCAAGTGGGGGCAGAAGGGGCAACCTTATCTATTATGGTAGGTGGTACAGCAAAAGCCTTTGCTGAGGCATTGTCCCTCTTTCAAGCAATGGGTAAAAATATTGTGCATATAGGCGAAGCGGGGGCAGGGCAGACCACTAAAATTTGCAATCAAATGATAGTGGGTATGACTATTCAAGCCGTAGGAGAAGCCTTTACATTGGCGAGTAGGGCAGGGGTCGATTTAGAAAAAATGCGGGAGGTATTACTCGGCGGTTTTGCCCAAAGTCGGATATTGGATTTGCATGGCAAACGCATTATTGACAGAAATTTTAAACCGGGTTTTAAGATAAAATTGCACAATAAAGACTTGAAATTGGCTTTGCAAGCGGGTAAAGAATATAAAGTTGTCTTGAAAGGGACGGAACAAGTGGCAAAAACTATGAAAGCGGCACTAAAGGATGGGAATGGGGATTTAGACCATAGTGGTATTTTTTTACAGATTGAAAAATAGTTTCCCGCGAGGTGGCTGACGCTTTTAAAGCATCAGCCACCTTATATTACTCCCCTCAGTATTTTCTCAATTTAAAAACACTTCATCCACAAAAAACCAGCCTTTATCACCCTTGCCGGGATGCCATTGCGGGAGTTTTTGCACCGATTTGCCAACCAATTTCATCAATTTCATTTCTTTTGGATTAAAAACACATTCAAATCCTTTGGTTTTAGGGTTTTCAATTTTGGTTGGCTGTGTTGGTTTTATGGTTTTTAAAAGTGCCAAATTGCTAATATCATTGCCGCCCCACACTTGTAATTCTTGGGCAGGCATGATATAGCTGCTGATATTGATTAAAGAATTAAAAGTAACTTTTGAAATGGTTATCGGCTGATTGAAATATAGAAAAGCCTCGAAAGGGGTTTCTTTAAAACCCAACCATTTGCCGCTTTTGAAATTAGAATCGCTCAATTTGCTGTCAAAAAGTATTTTGCCTTTGCCCGTATATTGCGGATTTGGGGGAAATGCCAAGCGGATAGAGTCCGCCATAAAACCTGCTTTATAAAACTGTTGTGTCAAGGTATCGCTGCTAATCCAGCCGTCTAAATAGGCTTTTGCTTTTAAAACGGCGGATTTATTAATCAATATACCCCCCTCAGTATAAGCGGGGGATTTTAGGCTATCGGGCGCAGTGCCGTCCAACGTATAGCGGATAACAGCTCCTTTTACATAGTGTTTTAAAGCAATTTTAGTATCTTCTTTAATCACTTGTATTGCATCATTTTCCAATATCGGCATACTCAATCGAGCAACAATCGTATCGCCATTAAAGCCTGTTTCTATCCAAGTTTTGGGCAATTTTGACTTCAATCCTGCAATATCGTTAGCTGAAAGGCCTGTATTCCACAGTTGCAGTTCTTTTAATTGAGGCAACTCTTTTAAAAATTCTAAATCAACGCTTTTAACGCTTGTGCCTGAAAGCGATAAGGCACGGAGAAATTTAAGATTTTTCAATTCTTTCAACGTTGCCCCTGTAATTTGGGTGAAAGACAAATTGAGTTTTCTCAAATTCTCAAAACCCGCAATTGTCTTTAAATCTCCCTCTTTAATAGGCATTTTGTTTAAATTCAACTGTACTATCTGCTCTTTTACCGCTTGTAAATCTTTCAATTGGTCGTTTTTAAAATGCGCTGCGCCAAAAAAATCAACACCCAATGCTGGAGAATTTAACGCCAAAGGCGCAATAACGCGATAATTGTTATTCAGTTTTCTAACCGTATTATCATCAGCTGCTTTGAAAGAATAGATTTCCGCTTCATTGGATTTCAACCGCAATTGAGCTAATATTTTCAAAGTATCTGTATCAGCCAATTCGCTTACTTTTTTAGTAAAATCTGCCCCATTTTTAATCCAATGAAATAAAATAGCTATTTCTTCGCTTGTCAACTGTGGTTTTCCTGTCGGCGGCATGTGCTTTTTTTCATCCAAAGGTAAATGTACACGCTGCATCATCAAGCCCAAATCTGTTGCTGAAACATCCCATAATTTGCCATTTTTACCGCCTTTTAAAAGCAATTCCTGCGTAGCCATCACCAAATCACCTTTTGCTTTTTGGCTATTATGACAACCCATACATTTTTTTTCTAAAATCGGTTTGACCATATCTGTAAAAATAATAGCATCCTCTAATTTTACTTGTGCTACTGCATTTTTAGGCGATAAAGGAGCTGTTAAAAAACCTTCCCCATGCGTAATATTTGCGCCTTGATGCCCTGCCATAACAATTGCCACAAGGCTCGCCCCACTCACCAAAAGCGATAATTGTTTAGATTGTCGAATGGCGTTTTTAAATGAATACCAACCAAATGACACCAACGAAACCGCTACGCCCGTCCACTTATGCCACGCAATGGCATCTGCATTATACCCTTCTTCTTGGGATAAAAACAAGCCCATCAAAGCGGAAAGAGATGCGGTAAAGGCTGCGGATAATAAAACCCAATCACCGATTTCATGTTTTTGCCCCCCCTCAGTCCCGCTTATATCGGGATGTCGTACCTCCATATTTTGAGTGTTTTTACTTAAAAATTGCTCAAAAATGATAGCCCCAACCAATAAAACGATTGGAAAATGTAAGAGTAAGGGGTGCATTCTGCCTATGACTTGTAGCCATGTGGGTATTGCTAATACTTTTCCACTGACGATGAGGAAAACCAATAGGCAATTTAGAGATAAGGCGATATTATAGGCTATATTTTTAGATTTGTTCATAATACGCATAGTTGTAAAAACGGTTATAATCCAAAATCCCAAAGGGATTGAATTTGAATAGGGAAGCAAATTGAAAGCTTCTAAATCCTGAAAGGATTGAATTTGAATAGGGAAGCATGACGAAAGCTCCAAAAATCCCGAAGGGATTGAATGTGACAGCTATCGTGAAAAAATAAATATTCAACCCCATTCGGGGTTGGGGAACATCTCGTCCGTGTAACCTATTCATATTTAATCCCTTCGGGATTTTGCGATTTCACCTTGTTTTTATCTATTCGTCTCAAATCTCTTTGAGATTTTCACAATTTACACGACATTACTCCAAATATTTTTCATCATATTCAATCCCATGTTCTTTCAATAATTCAATTAATTCTTCCTTAAAAGTCTTCGTTTTATGGTGTTCTTCTTGGTTTTTGACATATTCTATCAAACTATCTTTTGCTTGTATAGAATAGGTAAATGCAGAATATCCGTCTTGCCAACCTCCAAAATGAGGAAACAACCTTTTTTCTTTGATGTAATCGGTACTCGCCAATTTGATGTCTTTTATCAAGTCTGAAACGGCTATTGTTGGGTGAACGTGCGTTACAATATGTATATGGTCTTCAACGCCATTCAAACGGTATAAATGACACTTCTTGTTTTTGAGAATGCCCCAAATGTATTTAAACAATTCTGGACGGTTTTCTTTGGTTAATGTTCGTTCTCGTCTTTTTGTACTGAACACAAGTTGATATAAAATTTGTGTGTAGGTGCTCATAATAGTTTCCCTTTTTTTTAGTTTAAAAATATTGGTTAATGGTTTGTGTGATGTTATTTTATTTGGAGCGAAGTGTAGAAAATCCCGAAGGGATTGAATATGAATAGGCATAACGTGAAGCAAGCGTACACAACCCCGAATGGGGTTGAATGTAAAGCTGTAAATATACGCAATAGTTAAAAATTCAACCCCATTCGGGGTTGTGAACCTTCGCACTTTTTCCTATTCATATTCAATCCCTTCGGGATTTTTAACATTTCGCATTGTTCCCTATTCATGTTCAATCCCTTCGGGATTTTCGACATTTCGCATTGTTCCCTATTCATGTTCAATCCCTTCGGGATTTTCGACATTTCGCCTTGTTTTGACTATTCACATTCAAGCCCTTCTATTTTTTACGCCACAATCCCCTTCACCACCTTCCCCGCCACATCCGTCAACCGATACCGCCGACCCAAATGTTTATACGTTAATTTCTCATGGTCAAGACCCATCAAATGTAGGGCGGTGGCATGAAAATCATTGACAGGGACAGGATTTTCAGTGATATTGTACCCAAATTCATCTGTTTCACCATACACACCGGGTTTGATGCCGCCACCTGCCATCCAGATACTGAAACAGCGGGGATGGTGGTCTCTGCCATAGCTTTCTTTGGTC
>JAYVKQ010000174.1:0-7509 GCA_043768285.1 Saprospiraceae bacterium
CAGATTGCTTCGTCGTTCCTCCTCGCAATGACAACTCTTTTTTGAGGAAACCTTGAATCTAATGTTATGCAAAAAATACTGAGGGGGTAAAAAAAGTAGTATAAAAAATTAACGTATTTGCGTAAATAAGTATTTACCTAAATACGCATATACTTATTTACGCTATATCCTTTGTGTCTTCTTCCATCAATTTCAAGATATATGCCATCAAGGTCATGCCTTGGCGCGTGGCTTTTGATTTGGATTTGAGGTATAAATCCACAGACGCATTCACCGATATGCGCATAATTTTCTTAGTGTCCAACGATGGCGTATGGGACGTGTTCTCTTTATGCACCTCTGCCGTTATTTCTTCAATCTGAGCCAGACTGGGTTTCTTTTTAGCTGCCAATAAGTCGGCAATAGATTTCTTTTCCATAAATAAATTATAAGGTTGAAATGTTACGAGGTTACAAGGTTACGAAGTTGTGAGGTTGGAAAGTCATAAAATTGAAGGGTACTCAACCTCCTAATTTTGCAACCTCGTAACCTCGTAACCTTTCAATTTTACAAAAGCGAAGCGACTATCGCTTCAAGTTCTTCGCCGAGGGCATTTATTTCTTGTTTTGCTTTGTCGTCTTCGGTCCATTCAAAAGCGGTTAAGCCGTATTTTGAGGAACGAGCGTGTGCTACCCGTGTAGCAACAGTGGATTTGAGTTGCTTGATGCCATAATCTGCGAATAGGTTGATGGCTTCTTGCATTTCGAGGTCTTCGTTGTTGCGTCCCGAAAATTTGTTCAATACGATATAGGCAGGTATCACATCGCGGTGCGCTTTTACCTCCTCAAAACGGTTTAGAAATCGCTCGAAGGATTTGATGTCGTCAATACTCGGTGTGATGGGAATGAGCAATAGGTCGGAAATCAAAATGGTGCGCGTCGCCACCTTGTCCAACTGCGGCACACCATCCACAATGACCAATTGATACCCATCATTTTCATGGTTCTCAACGTCTTTGGGTAGGGTTTGCAAAGAGGTCATTGGGAAAACAGGTATGTATTGCGCCGTATCGGCGCGGCGTTCTGCCCAGTCGCAGGTTGTGCGTTGCTCGATGTCGGTATCAACCAAACATACTTTTACACCTTTTGAGGCAAAATAGGCGGCTAAATTCCGCGAAATGGTGGATTTGCCAACACCCCCTTTTAAATTTGTAACTGAAATAACCATATTTTTGATGGATAGTGAATAACTGACAATGGATAATCGGTTTTATTTTTTATGGTACCAAACTTCACGTACTCGTTTGAAATATAATTTTTTTAAATAACTTTAATAATATCTTTAACCTCCTTTTTTATTAAAAACAAAACAACTTTTTTATTGATGTTATAGGTAAATAACTATAGGAATATACTATATAGGTTTACGCACCAAACTGCACGCGTTTTTTAACCCCCTCAGTACCAAACTTCACGAATAGCGGTACTAAACTGCACGTGGATAACTTTTTAATATAACAGAAGTACCAAACTTCACGTACTAAATTTGTTATATTTTACCTTTCGTACCAAACTTCACGTGCCTCGTACCAAACTGCACGCACTTTTTTTTAAAAAAGTACCAAACTGCACGCACTTTCGTACCAAACTTCACGTGCTTTTACCCAATCATCGTAAAATTTTTACTCGGAATGGGGGTAGGGGAGCAGAAAAGCATCAAGCCTTTATTGATGTCCTCCTCGATACGTGCAGATTGGTACTGCAAGCGCACAATCAGAAGCGTTTTCCTAAATACTTGCTTGAATTTTTTCATTTCGCTGTAGCCACTCCCGAATTGTTCTTTCAAATTTTGCCACGATATAAATTGTGGGTTATTGGGCGTGATGCGGTGCAATCGTTGCGCCAACCATGCGTAAATATCCAAAGCCATCGCATTGTGCGAAAGGGCAGCCAGTGCGCGTTCATCCAACGGGATAGCGTGGGTTGCCAAGCTGTTGAAATAATCATCTGTCAGTTGTATGGTCGAATTCCACAATACACGCTTGTTTTCATCTTTAGGAAAATAAGCATCGAAGGTTTTGACAATCTGAAAATTGACCTGCACGCTACGCTCACCATCCGAATAACCCAACGAAATAAGCGATGTTGTCAAGCGGCGCAGTTGTTCTTTCACTTCAGCAATCGTGCGCCCGTCCGTATTCAGTCCCAAAGACTTTATAAAAGCGGACATTGTATCCTCAATATGCAAGGTTTTGTCACCCGTTTTGATGGCTTGCGAGTTGATATGCGCCAAAATGAGCCTTGATTTTGTGCCATATGGCAAACCGACAAACTCAAAGCGATTGGTTTCAGGATTGAGTGCATCATTCGCTTGCACCGCCAACGACACATTCCCTTGGTGTTGTTGCCATACCCGCACGCCATCGCCTGGATTGCGGTAGGGGAGGAAGGTTTGGCACAAAATAGAATGTTGAAATATAGCATCATTCACTGTAGCGGGGTGAATGATAAGGTCGAGAGCCGTTTGGTGCAGCCTATTTTTGATGGGTGTAGAGTTTTTCATCTCTTGTATTTTTTTCATTTCGGCACAAGTTATATGTATTTACGCATATGCGCAAATAATGATGTACGTATTTGCGTAAATAAGTAAAATCAATTACCAAACAAATCGTCCATTGTTAGCTCATTTTGGACAATAGACTGAGCATATTCATTTTTGACTAAGCCGAAAGTGGTTAGCATGGTTAAAAAAACAGATTTTCTGGTTTTAATGGTCTCTTTAAAAACACCAATTTTTTGGCGTAAATTAAGGTCATATGCCTTAGTGATGGTAAAGGGATTTATAGAATATTTGATTTCAAAAAGATTAATTATATGGTCTTTTCGGTCAATAATAAGGTCAATTTGTGCCCCTTGTGTGTCGTTGTTGCCAGATTTATACCATGCACTTGTTTCACTATACACAGCTTCGATACCCATTGCTTTTTTAATAAATCGGACATGATCCCAACATATTTGCTCAAAAGCTAAGCCTGACCACGCATTTACTGAGGGGTCATTGATGCGGTTAATCCATTGCCCGACTTCATAATCACCTGCATTTTCAATGAATTTGAAATAGAAAAAAGTATAATAGTCCGAAATGACATAAATCCGTTTACTTTTATTGACCCCAAACGGCGTGTAGGATTTCAAAAAACCGCTTTGCTCTAATTCGCTTAATTTCAAACTCAAATCGCCATTTGATATAAGTTTGAAATGCTTAACAAGGTTTTCCCTTGTTGCCCTCGCGCCTAAAGCATAGATTTTTCTTAATAATTGCTCATGTTTTTGAGCATTATTAAATAAGGAATAAAAAATAAACGTGAATTCAGATTTCAGCAACCCTGTTTCTTGGAAAGCGATGTTTTCAATGTTTTGTCCTGTGTTTAATCCCTTTTTTACTTGATCCAGATAGTAGGGAATACCACCCATGACCATATAAAGGTTCACAATCTGGTATCTATCAACGTTAATACCCTTTGCTTTTAAAAATAATTCGGTTTCGTAAAGCGAGAAAGGTTCAATTTTCATGCGATGGGTCACGCGATTGTATAGCCCGCCCGTATTTCTAATTAAGGCATTAATCATCCAAGACGCGGCAGAGCCACAGACTATCAATTTTAGCCCTGTTTGTGCGCTTGCCCAACTATTCCAAAAAAACTCTAAACCTGTGAGGAAATCCGATTTTTTAGTATCGCACCATGGCAATTCATCTATAAAAATAACCTTATTTCCTTCTATCTTAGCCAATTCTCGTTGCAATAAATCAAAGGCTTCTAACCAGTTTTTAGGTGCTTTGTAATCTTTTTCAAAAGATTTATTCAAAAAAATAGTAAAATTCGTCAATTGCGTCTTGGTGTTGCTATTTGCCAAACCCGTAGCATAGAAGGTAAATTGATGTTTAAAAAACTCTTTTATCAAAAAAGTTTTGCCCACCCGCCTTCTGCCATAAACGGCGACAAAAGCAGGTTGGTCGCTTTCCATTATTTCTTCTAATTTCTTAATTTCATATTGTCTGCCAATGATAGTCATATCTTATTTTTTGCCAAAAATATAAAATAAAATCATTTTTGGCAAATAATGGCGATGATTATCTGCCAAAAATTGAAAATAATATAGTTTTTGGCAGATAATGGAAGCACCCCCTCAGTATTTTTTACCTTCTACCTTCCGTTTCATTAAAAGTAATGGTATAAAAATCTTTTATTTATCAATTTAAAAGTGTTATTTTGTGAAAAATAAGTCTATAAATGAACTT
The DNA here is from genome assembly GCA_043768285.1 of Saprospiraceae bacterium. Taxonomy (GTDB): domain Bacteria; phylum Bacteroidota; class Bacteroidia; order Chitinophagales; family Saprospiraceae; genus JAAFJT01. Next base: position 4,279 of record JAYVKQ010000174.1, read on the forward strand.
AAAGGAAGTTAATCTTAATTTTGTCGTTAAATAAAATAAAAATGGATGCTCAAATCAGCGTAAACGAACTTATTAATCGGGTGGGAACATTAAGTTTGGGTGAATTTGAAGAGTTTTTTCTAAAAATTCAGTCACTGCGTTTGCAAAAATTTGCTAATAGTGATTTGGAAACAGAATATAAGCTAATCAAACAAATAAGGTCTGGATTGACTTCTAACAAACAGTTGCGTTTTGAATATCTTATTGCGCGACGTGATGAAGGCACTATTACTGAAAACGAATTGGGCGAACTCATAAGCTTAACCTCCGATATTGAAAAAAATGATTTAACTCGTTTCAAGCGCATTGCTAAGTTAGCCGAGTTAAAGCAAATGTCTATTCCTGATATAGTGAAACATTACCAACTATCACCAATCCAACATGGCTAACCCCAAAATTCGACTTTTGGTAACTGAACGCGCTTTCGGTTGTTGTGAATATTGCATGAGCCAAGAAAAATACGCATCTCAATCATTTTCTATTGAACACATTATTCCGCAAATTTTAGGCGGTACTTGGGATGTCAATAATTTGGCTCTGGCTTGTCAAGGGTGTAATAACTCTAAATTCACTAAATTGACGGCTTTAGATACCGAAACAAATACTAAAGTGCCTTTATTTAACCCTCGTCAACACATATGGACAGACCATTTTGAATGGAATAGCCATTTTACTGTGATACTTGGTATTACGCCTATTGGTCGTGCTACTATAAAAGCTATCCAGCTCAATCGAGACAATCTTATTAATCAGAGAATAGTATATCGAGCATACGGTGTGCATCCACCACCACAGTCTTTGATAACTTTATGAAAATCCATTAATCGTAAACCCACCATCCACAGCCAAATTCTGACCCGTAATAAAAGAAGCATTATTCATCGCTAAAAAAGCTACTGCCGCCGCCACTTCTTCGGGCATACCGACCCGCCGCATGGGTGTACGTGCGAGGACTTCTGCATGAAATTCTGGATTGGCAAGCACCCCCTCAGTCAAAGGCGTGTGGATATACCACGGCGACACGGCATTGACGCGAATACCATCTGCCGCCCACTCAACAGCCATATTGCGCGTGAATTGTATCATCGCAGCTTTCGTCATGCCGTAGATTGTGCCCGATTTAAGATGCGTCATACCCGCAACCGAAGCCATTAAAACGACATTACCTTTGGTTTCTTTGAGCAAAGGATGGCACTTTCGGGTCAATTCGTAGGTCGAAAATAAGTTATTATTGACAATTGTATAAAAATCGTCTTCTTCAAAATCTATGGCTTTTTTGCGGATATTCATACCCACATTATTGACCAATATATCCAACGTATTCACCGATTTCAGTACTTTTTCAATGCCTTTTTTAGTACCCAAATCGGCAGTTATCACTTTCAATTTGCGAGAAGACACCTCACTTTTGAGTTGTTCGATGCTTTCTTTACTTCTCGCAACGGCAATCACGTTTGCGCCCAGTGCCAAAAACTCTTTGACAATGGCTTTGCCAATGCCCTTTGTGCCACCCGTTACGAGAGCTGTTTTGTTTTTTAAATCCCAAGTCATATTTCTATAATGATAAATGATGAAGTATAAATGATGAATTTTGCTTTGAAATACTGAGGGGGGTGTTATTTAACGTTTTCCTAAACACATCATTTAGAATACTCCTTAAAAGTAAAGGATTTATGAATGATTTTCCACTGACCTTCGTATTTGAGTAGCATTAAATAGTCGGTATAAAGCCTTTTTCGAGCGGGCATATCTATTTCAATTTTAGCAATGGCAGCGTTTTCAGCATAATCAATAGACACAACACGCCCTATGCGATTGGCTTTTTGACCTTCTTTCACACTACCGATATACTCCTGCCCATTCCAAATTTTGAGGCTGTCATTTTGGACGAAGTACAAGTTAAAATCCTTGTGAAATGCCCGTTTCAGTCTATTGGGTTCTCCATTAGCTGTTCCTTCGATATAATCCAAAAGCGTTTGATTGATACCTTCAAACTCTTTTTCTTTTTGAGCATTTAATTGTTGAATACTGATTAATAGTAGGAAAAGTACCTTTTTCATGGTGAAATATATTTTTAAATGATGAAAAAATCTTAAAATATGTCGCGTTTCTCGCCATCACGCTCTGCGTGACTGAGGGGTATCAAACCCCAACAAATAGCTCATTCAAAGACAAACTATTCTGTACTAACATATTAGAATAGTCATTTTTTTGCAGACCAAAAGCCGTAATCATCGTCAAAAAAGTGGACTTTTCGGTCTTTGTTTGCTCTCTGAAAGTCTCTATTTTATGCCTCAATTCCTCTGCATATTTTTTATCAATGCTAAAAGCTTTCATCGAAAATTTCATTTCACAAATATTGATGATGCCATCACGTCTATCAATCACTAAGTCAATTTGTGCTTTAGCGGTTTTGTCTGTCGAATACCACGTAGAGGTATTGGTATGAACGCCGCTGATGCCCAAAGCGTGTTTGATTTCTTTCAGATGATGTAGGCAAACCATTTCAAAAGCATAGCCACTCCATGTCCTATATATTGGATTATCAATGCCATTTATCCACAGATTTTCATCAATGGTATTTGTGTTTTTTATAAAACTTAGATAAAATAGCGAATAAAAATCCACCAATTGATATACTTGATTTTTTTCTCTTTTCCCAAAAGCGGGGTATTTTCTGATGAAACCACATTCCTCCAATTCTTTCAAAAGCATGGTTGCCCCGCCTCCATTGTTAATTTTTGCTACCTTAATGAGTTCCTCCCTATTCATGCCACTTGCTTTTGTGGATAGAGCTTCGATAACCGCCACATGGTCTTGTGCCTTTTTGAAGAGGGAAGCATATAAATTGTCAAATTCGGTGCGCAATTCGCCATTAGCTTCGAAACACAAGCTATTGATATTTTGAATAGCACTTTGCCCTGTATCTACCATGTCTAAGTAAAAAGGAATACCACCCAAAACCATGTACAGTTGCACGATTTGGTAGCGTTCAAAAGCACTGTTTTTGCTCTTGAAAAAGGCTTCTGTTTCTGCCAAATTGAAAGGCTCTAACTTGATGCGTTTCGTGATGCGATTGTGCAAACCGCCTTTATTATTGATAAGTTTTTTGATTATCCAAGAAGCGGATGAACCGCAAACAATCAGGATAATATCCCGCCGTGCGCTTGCCCAACTGTTCCAAAAATGTTC
>JAYVKQ010000175.1:0-3446 GCA_043768285.1 Saprospiraceae bacterium
CGGAGGCGTTTGGGAATGTCCAGATATTTTTCCGTTAAAAGTTGAGGGGACAAAAACGACCAAATGGGTATTGCTCCAAAGCCTTGGCAATGGCGCGCCCAATGGCGGTTCAGGTACGCAATATTTTATCGGCGATTTTGATGGCAAGACATTTATAAATAGTAATACGCCCGAAAAAGTGTTATGGTTGGACTATGGTAGAGACAATTACGCGGGCGTAACATGGGCAAATGCACCCCAAAACCGCCGTATATTTTTAGGATGGATGAGCAATTGGCAATATGCGCAAGTCGTCCCCACCGACCCGTGGCGCAGTGCCATGACCTTACCACGCGAATTGAGTTTAAAAAAAACACCACAAGGCTTACGCCTCATTCAAAAACCAGCCAAAGAGACCGAAATACTGAGGGGGGTCAATTTTTTCTCAAAAAAGAATATCACTGTTGATAATACTTTAAAAATCAATGATTTATCTCAATTTCTCTGTGAAGTGCAAATGGATATTGACTTAACAAAAAGCACGGCAAAAGATGTGTATATAGAATTGAGCAATGGCAAAGGCGATATTTATAAAATTGGTTTTGACGTAGCAACCAATCGCTATTACAGTGATAGAACAAAGGCAGGTAAAAATGATTTTTCAGAAAAATTTTCACCTACTATTCATTATGCACCACGCCAAAGTAGTAGCAAAAAGCTAAAAATGCACCTCTTTTTCGATAAAGCCTCCGTAGAGCTTTTTGCCGATAATGGCGAAACCGTTTTAACAGATATATTTTTCCCGAACGAGGATTTTGTGCAAATGCGCCTGATTGCCAATGGTGGAAAAGTGTTGATTACGGATATGACGGCTTTTGCTTTGGGGAGTGTTTATGCGCATTAATTTCATTCTCAAACAATGTACGATAAAGTTTCACAATGTAAGATAAAGTTGCACAATATCCAAGAATGTTGTATATTTGCAATACCAAATCGTTTTGGACGTTTTCGCAACGCCTTTCTTCGGGAAGTAGCATGTGGAATTGGTGCTTTTAAAAGCCTCTTTGCTTTGCAAAGGGGCTTTTATCATATAGGGCGAATGTAAAACGTGCGTAACATAATGCGACTATTCTTAATTGTTTGTTTTTTTATACTTTTAACAGCACGTACTTCCCAAATCGTGCAATAACGATAATCCTTAATCGTTTTTTCTATCAAAATGACATCATTTCCTAATGAAGATTTACCTGCATTTTGAATAGTATCCGCAAAATCTATGATATTCGGAATAAGCCATAAGTTTCTTTTGTGCACTGACAATTGCCCTCGCAAGGCTTCACTTTCTGTATTCCCATGCTTAAATAGGATATGTCTGATGCCATGCGTATCAATTGATATTCTAAAGTTTGACAGTTGTATATTGGTTTGAGCTTCTACTTTATTCGCCAAATCCATTGAAATTTGACCTATATCCATGCGCAAATAGGTTTTTGCCGCTTCTGTAATAACAAAATCAAATACGACATCAATCAACTCAATGGCATTTGGGTAGCAACTCTTTATCATATGTGTAGCTCTTTTTCAAGCAAAAATAGTATTTTTATATACATCACATATGCATAAAACAAAAATATCCCTGTATAAAATAGAGAAAATACTGAGGGGGTACTTTCAAACCAAACGCACCCAATACAGAAAATCAAAAACAGACAAATAAGGATTTTTTCACCGCTTTACAACCCTATCTCCATCATTTTAACCTATCTTTATGCCTTAAAAATATATAACACCGCACTATGCCCACTTTACACTGGATTGGAAAAGATAAAGTTATCAATCACCACTTGGATGTTCCCTTTAAAACACTGGAACACACCTATGGCTACGATAACGGTACACAAACACAAGAGCCAACCCACAGTGGCAATAAAATCATTCATGGCGATAATCTCGAAGCCCTCAAAGCCCTCCTGCCCGAATATGAAGGGCGCATTAAGTGCATTTATATTGACCCGCCTTACAATACAGGCAACGAAAGCTGGGTGTATAACGACAATGTGAACGACCCAAAACTGAAACGTTGGCTCGGGCAAGTCGTCGGTAAAGAAGCCGAAGACCTCACCCGACACGATAAATGGCTCTGTATGATGTACCCCCGTTTAAAATTACTCCATAAACTCTTGGCTGATGATGGGGCTATTTTTATTTCTATTGATGATAATGAAGTATTTCTTTTAAAACTATGTTGTGATGAAATTTTTGGTAAAAACAATTTTATTGCCCCACTAATTTGGAAAAGTAGGCAAAGTGTTGATGCTCGAAATAAAACTGGAATTTCAAATGACCATGAATATATATTCGTATATGGAAAAGGAAATATGACAACTTTCAAAGGTGTTGAAAAAGATTTAACAAAATTTGATAATCCAGATAATGATGAAAGAGGACCTTGGAGAAGTGCTGATTTGACAGGAATAGCGACACAACAACAACGTCCTAATTTGCATTATGATTTAATAGACCCAAGCACGAACATAGTTTATGTCTGTCCAGATAAAGGTTGGAGATATGATAGAAATTCAATGAGTAAAAGGATAGAAGAAGGTAGAATTATATTTCCTAAAAATAAGACAGGAAGACCACGAAATAAAATTTTTATGAATGAAATGGAAAGTGCCAATAAAGCATTTTCATCAGTAATTACTGAAATGACTACTGGAGATGGTTCTAAAGAATTGAAAGAAATTCTCAATACAAATGAATTTGCTTTTCCAAAACCTTCCTTTTTAATTAGTTTTTTATTGGAACAAATTTGCGATAAAAACTCAATAATCCTCGACAGTTTCGCAGGCAGTGGCACAACCGCCCACGCCGTATTAAATTTAAACAAACAAGACGGGGGCAATCGGAAATTTATTTTAATTGAAATGGAAGCCTACGCTGAAACGATAACAGCAGAACGGGTAAAAAGAGTAATAGCCCCCCCGCCCCCAAAGGGGGAGATAAGCCCCCCGACCCCCAAAGAGGGAGAAAAAAAGGAGGGTACAGGCGGCAGTTTCGACTATTTCACCCTCGGAAATGCCCTTTTTACTGAGGGGGGGTATCTGAATGAAACAATTGGCATAGACAAACTGCGGCAATATGTTTTTTACACAGAAACAAAAATGCCAATAAATGAAAGTATTGAAAAAGACAACCCGTATTTTATGGGTCAAAATAACGACACGAGTTATTATTTTTACTACGAAACAGATGGTTTGACGACATTAGACCACGCCTTTTTAGCCACCATGACGATAAAAGCAGAGCAATATGTCATTTATGCCGACAATTGTTTATTGACCAAAGAATTTAGGGTGAAATACAATATCATATTTAAGAAAATACCGAGGGATATAAGTCGGTTTTAGGTACTTTCAATTAAAAAAATAATGTGTCATTGCGAGGAGGTACGACGAAGCAATCTG
>JAYVKQ010000176.1:0-23964 GCA_043768285.1 Saprospiraceae bacterium
AGCCGCCGCCGAGACGATTTCGACCAAAGGAAAAAATACAGCATAAGCGAAAATGGCTTTCAAGTTCGCGCCCGTGTAGGAGCGATTGATTTCCTTAAATTTCTCCCGCTCTTGGCTTTCGACATTGAAAATCTGAACTATGCGCATACCTGTAATATGCTCTTGGAGAAACCCATTCATGCGAGTAACTTCGTTCCGTACAACTTGAAACGACTTCGCCACTTCATTTTTGAACCACCGTGCGCCAATTAATAGGAAAGGCAAAACAGTCATGCAAACCAATGTCAATTTCCAACTCGTCCAGAACATCACTCCTAAAACGACTATGACCGTCAATAAATCCGCTATAATGGTAATAATGCCTTCCGAAAAAACGGCGTTGATGGTTTCTATATCATTAATGGTGCGGGTTGTGGATTGTCCAATGGGCGTTTTATCAAAATAAGTTAAGTTCAGGCTCGATACGTGCTTAAAAACCCGCACCCTCAAATCTCGAATAACCGATTGCCCCAGCCAAGACGTTAAAAAATTGAACCCATAAGCCAATGACGCTTCTAAAAGCAACAAGCCAATCAGAATAAGCGTCATTCGGTTAAGCCCTACTACATCATTTTTAAATATATGGTTGTCCACCGTTTGCTGTATCAACAACGGGCGCAAACTCGACAAGGGAGCCAGCACGATAGCGAGCGTGGCTGCCAAGATGAAAAAGCCGCGATAAGGTTTTGCTAAACCCAATATGCGAAATAATAATTTAGTGTCAAATTTTTTCTTTTGCGCTTCTGTGGACATAGAAAAGAGTGTTTAATTTTTAATGGCTGCAATACCAGGCAATTCCTTACCTTCTAAGAACTCCAGCATAGCACCGCCGCCTGTTGAAACATAGCTAACTTCATCTTCAAGACCCATTTGTGTCACGGCAGCTACTGAGTCGCCACCTCCAACCAGCGAGAATGAACCTTTTTTAGTTGCAGCGGCAACCGATAGGGCAATTTTTTTAGTCCCTATCGCAAATTTAGGTATTTCAAAAACACCCATTGGTCCGTTCCACAAGATGGTTTTAGAATTTTTTATAGATTTTGAAAAAGCTTTTATGGCATCAGCCCCTATATCCAAACCCATCCAACCATCTGGTATAGCATCGCTTGGCATCGTGCCAGTGCGAGCGGCTGCGTCAAATTTATCAGCAATAGTGGAGTCAGAAGGCAACAAAATAGTAACGCCTTTGGTTTTGGCTTTTTCTAATAAAGCCTTCGCATTCTCCAAACGGTCTGTCTCGCAAAGGGAATTACCGATGTTGCCGCCCATTGCTTTCATAAAAGTGTAAGCCATGCCACCACCAATAATTAGGGTATCCACAACATCAACTAAACGCTCTAATATCAATATTTTATCACTCACTTTTGCCCCCGCCTATGATAGCCGTATAAGGTCTCGCTGGGTTGTCTAAAACTTTCGCAGCATTGTCAATTTCGGCTTGCATAAGGTAGCCAAAAGTTTTATGGTTTTTATCAAAAAAACGCGCCATTGTAGCCGTCGAAGCGTGGTCGCGGTGCGCCGTACCGAAAGCATCATAGACGTAAATTTCGCCCAAATTAGCGAGTTTTTGTGCCATATCCACGTCACCTTTTTCTTCGCCTTTGTAAAAGCGTGTATTTTCTAAAAGTATGACATCGCCGGCTTTCATCGCCGTTGATTTGTCAATAGCTTCTTGTCCCAAACAATCACTTACAAATTGCACAGGGCAACCCAACAAATTACTTAAATGATTAACCAAATGCTTCAAAGTATAGCGTTCAACATCAATAGAGCCATCTTCTTTGAGTTTTTTGAGGGGTCTATCCAAGTGGCTCATGATGATGAGTGCTGCGCCCTTTTCGCGTAAAGTTTTAAGCGTTTTTATAGCAGCACGCATACGCGTATCGTCGGTAATGGCAAAAGTTTTTTTGTCAAGTGGCACGTTGAAATCCACACGCACCAGTACTTTTTTGTTTTTAAAATCTAAATTCATTGTCGTATTTTATTGATAATTAATGGTAAAATTGATTAGCAAACGAAAGAAGTAACCCCTCAGTCATGCTTTCAGCTTGATAGTGAGTTCGCGCTATATTTTGTCACAAAAATAGGATAATAAGTCGTATTCAATCACATTTCCAAAGAATGATAAAAAAATTAATGCACCAACAAGCATAAAGGAACGGATTTTGATTGGTAAACATATGCAACAAAATATAAATGACACGAAGAAACGAGACAAGCATAAATTTACAATATTAACTGATTCTTTTCCAGTATGAACCACTCTATTTCAACTTAAATATACTGCCGTATTTGCGTGAAAATACAATGTTTCATACAGAAAAATAATGCATCTAAGAATGTAAATTTATGCCCGTCTCATTCCTAATTGAACAAATGACTACTTTAAACCATATTTAAACCATTAGACATAGATGAGAATAGTAGTCTTTTTATACCTTTTATTGTGTGGTTTTGCGACCACAATTGCCCAAAAAGTTATCAACGTTGCGAATGATGATGCACTCATCATGGTAGGTGGTGCCTGCAAAATAATGTCATCCGAAGACCATGAAACGCCAAGTGTAGAGGATATTCTGAGCGATATTGGATTTAAGCAAAATACAACCGAAAGTATATTAATAGGCGGTACAAATCCCGATAAGTTATGGGTTAAAATAGTTGTTCACAATCAAACAAAAGAAAACATATTCATCGAAAGTTTATATCCTCTCTTAGATACATTTTCACTCTATCATGTAGAAAATGGTTTATTAAAGCCTATACAGCAAACAGGTCAATATTTCAGATATAACAGCCGCTCATTGGATGTAAACAACCTAAATGTATCGTTACCAGTGACGGAAAAACCAGTCATATATTTAATTAATATAAAAGCAAAATGGTCGGCTAACGTGCGGTTGCGCGTAGGCACATACAAGGGATTTATCCGAGATTTTCAATACAATAACCTATGTAATGGCATTTTTATAGGGACTATTTTGTTTTTCATTTTGTACAACCTTTTTATTTATAATAGGCTGCGCGATGTCTCTTATTTAATATTTGCTTTGTATTTAGCTTTGGTAGGTGGATATGTTATTCGTAATACAGGTTATCTATTCACTTTTATATTCCGTGAAGCACCTTTTCTTAATGATTATACTTTAGTTTTACAAGGTCTATCGGGCTTTGCTTCTGCCTTTTTTGTAACTAAATTTATGAATGTCAAAGAAAAACTGCCTCGGTTTCATAAGGTATTGAATTTATTTTACTTGTATTTTGGTGTTAATTGCATTATTACTGTACTTGGGTTCTGGGATTTAAGCGTCTATATGGGGTATTTAGCAAGCCCAATGTGTGTGTTTGTGGCAGCATATATTGGTATCAAATTGTGGGACAGAAAAGATGCCGTTATTCTTTATTGTTTGATGAGTTGGTGTGTATTATCGATTGGCGCGGCTATATATGCTCTCGATAATACGGGTTTAATTCCTTATAATCGCATTACAGCTTTTTCTTTGCATTGGGGTATTGCCGTTCAAGCCTTATTTATTTCGTTTGCAATAGCGTCTCGTTTTAGTATGATAAAAGCGGCAAGTACTCAAACAAATGATATTATGATAAAAACGTTGGAAGAGAACAAACGCTTGATAGAAGAAAAAAACAAGATGCTCGAAGAAAAAATGCAAGGACATACTTTTGCTTTAGAAAGTGCCATATCGAAAGTGAATGAAAGCGAGATGAAATTGCAGGAATACGCCCATCAGTTAGAAAAAAGTAATCGAGAATTGACTGAATTTGCACATATTGCTTCGCATGATTTGAAAGCTCCGATTCGCGGCATTATGTCTTTCGCACAACTTTATGAACGGCGCAATCAAGCTAAATTTGACGACACTGACCGCGAATATTTTAATTATATCAAAAATAATGCGTCACACTCGGCGCGTTTGATTGAAGATTTACTAAATTATTCTAAAATAGATAAAAACCTTGGCGACCCTGCCGAAGTAGATTTGAATAAATGTGTTTTTGTCGCCAGCATGAGTTTGCAGAATATTATTCAAGAAAAAAATGCCGAAATCATTTATGAAAACCTACCAATACTGAGGGGTCATAACTCATTATTAACACATTTATTTCAAAATCTTATAGGAAACGGTATTAAATATAATAAAAGTCAAAAACCCAAAATTGAGATAAAAGCCGAACAAAAGAGAAATACCATTACATATTCTGTCAGAGATAATGGCATCGGTATCCCCGAACAACATCAAAAAGAAGTGTTTGCTATGTTCCGTCGCCTACACGGGCAAGCTGAGTATGAAGGCACAGGTATTGGTTTATCATTCTGTACACGTATTGTTGAAACATACGGTGGTAAATTATGGCTTAGTTCAGAAGTGGGTATGGGTACTACATTTTACTTTACTTTACCCAAAGCACCTGTATTAGCTTTAGAAGTGATGGAAGTTGCCTAATTATCAATCAATAAAGTCTCAACTAAAAGAAAAGTCTCATAATTTGCCTTGATTAAAGAAAATGTAATGACCAATTTGGTTAGATTATTTTTTAATTCGTCCCTTATTTTCAAAAAAAATTGAAAATTGTGAAACTTTTGACTTTTGTTTTGTTTTATTTGTAGACATTTGCGATAGTCAAATCAATTTCATTAATCGTACACACGCTACAACATATGCAAGACATTATCAAAAAAGCGCATCTTATCATCTATCGTATTCGCCAACGCGGTTTAGAGGTCTTCCTTGTCAATCATGATATTGAAGGAGAAGATTGGCACTTGCCTCAAGCCTCAGTACAGCAAGTGAAACGTGATGCTATTGAGCTTGACCCTGTCAATAAAGACGGTGAGGAATTCAAAGCATATGCTGTTGAAGGCGATTGGCATGATATACCCTCTCTCAAAGGGCTAATCAAGCAAGATGTAAAATTTGTCGCAGACAAAGTATTCGAAGAATTGGAAAAGCATGGCTCTTATTTCGCAGTGAAAGATGCGTTCAAAAAAGTAATGCCACAACAGTTTGCTTTTCTCAGAGAACTGCGCGAAATAATTTCTGAAAAAAATTCTGTGCAAGATTTATAGTACGTGGGTAAATATAAATAAGTGATAATTTCATTTTTCGCAATGTATTGATAATCAATGCATCAAAAATCGAAAATACTGCATCCTCAGCAATTCCGCATATGGACAAAAAAGGCATTTGTTCATTAGTTTTTACATGGGTTTTACCGCTCTTTTTCTGTACCTTCGCCTTGGCTATAACATCTATTTAAACCCATACTTTATTGTTCATACGATATTCCTTTCTCACGCCTATATTATTGTCCCCCATTTTCGTGATAAAAAAATTAAATTCTGTTTCCAAAATCACCTATCAGCTTATTTTAAAATATATTTGTGATGATATTCAGATATGCCATTTTGAAAGAAATCAAAAATATGAAACAGAGACTGTTAATTTTTCTCCTATACTTGACCCCCTCAGTATTTTTTGCTCAAATTACAAAGGAAAAATTCTTTACAACCGGCTTAGGTGCTACGTGGCAAAATCGAAGAGATGACCTCTTTTCGCCGATTACTTATCGGGGTATTGGCGCAGAGTTGCGCCTTGGTCGCGAAAAAATAAGTGACACGCACTATACGCGCTTTGATGCTTCTGGTAGTTTTAGCAATTTGAAGTCTAAAATCAAAAATGGTTACAATTATAGTGCCTATGGTGTGCATTATAATGCTTCTTATACGTGGACAACCCGTGTATGGAAGGATAAGAAGGACTATGCCTTATTCGTGGGTGGTGCCTTTTTTCACCAATCGAGTATGGGCATTTATAATGGCAATGTCAATAATATATTCAGCTACAATGCGCCTACGGGCTTTGCAGGTGTCGCCTATGTGCAACGTCCTTTACGGTTTTTCAAGCGCAATTGGATAGCAAGTACACAATTTACACTGCCTGTTTTGGTCTATGATGCCAGACCCACATATATTGGTTTTATTTCAACAGATAATCTTTTGAAAGAATATGGTATTGGTACTTTTAATAAATTATTGGATATTGATTGGCGGTGGCAATTGGCATTGCCACTTTCGAATGGCAACCAACTACGCGCCTCCTATCGTTGGCATTTTATGAACGATTGGCACAATGGACTACTGCAAATGGGGTCGCAGGGCTTAGCAGTAGAGATGATGGTGAATTTCCCTTATAAAGTTAATAAAGATAATTAATGCCCTTGCGAAACGCATATTGACATATAAAAAAAGTAAAAAATATTTTAATTCTATAAATTATATAGGAAAAGTATTATTAATTAAAATAAGCGTTTATATTTGTGCCTAAATATACCTACTACCACCAGCATTTACTCATAACCCGTTGATTATTAAAGATATAACTAATAAAAATAAATTTTATAAATAGATAAAAATCAAATATCATGGCATTAAGATTAGGCGATGTTGCTCCCAATTTTGAAACAAATACAACCGAAGGAGTAATTGATTTTCACGAATGGCTCGGCGATTCATGGGGCGTATTATTTTCTCACCCTGCCGATTTCACACCCGTTTGCACGACAGAATTGGGCAAAACGGCTCTTTTAAAAGGCGAATTTCAAAAACGCAATTGTAAGGTAATTGCCGTTTCAGTAGATGATGTGGCCTCGCACAATCGCTGGATTCCCGATATTGAAGAAGTGAATGGCGTAAGCATGAATTTCCCAATTATTGCAGACGAAGATAAAAAAGTTGCAGAATTATACGACATGATTCACCCCAATGCCAGCGAAAAAGCAACTGTACGCTCGGTCTTTATCATAGGACCAGATAAAAAAGTAAAATTGACATTGACGTATCCAATGGCAGTTGGGCGCAATTTCTTAGAAATATTACGTGTATTGGATTCTTTACAACTCAATGCCAAACACAGCGTGGCAACACCTGCCGATTGGCAACAGGGCGATGATGTTATTGTAACGTTGAATGTACCTACTGAAGATATTAAAGGGAAATATGGCGTAGAAGCGGATATTAAAAAATCATATTTGCGCTATGTGCCGCAGCCTAATTGATAGGTTTGAAGGAATACAGTGGTTTAGGAAACTGAAATTTGAGGGAAACATGAAACAGCGCAAGTATTATAACATTACATTGCGTCACTACGTGACTAAGCAAGTTCTTAGGTTTGATGCTTGTTATAAAGATTTTGTCTCTAACGAGACATAGGATAGTGCAGGTTTTTCATGACCCGATAGGGTCAATATGTTTATAATACGCACCAAAGTCAAGAACTTGCTTAGTCACATAGTGACGCAATGTAGTGTTACAAAAATTGGACTGTGGTACATATTTCTCAAATCTTCGTTTCCTAAACCGCTTATTTTAAGTGTTAATTCTCAATCCTTTATTTTTGAGCTTTAAATTATTAAACCCATCAATGCCTTGCAGCCCACCTGTATGCACGGCAACAATCGTAGAACCACGCTCAAAATATCCTTTTTTTACCAAATCGAATATGCCATACATCATTTTGCCTGTATAAATCGGGTCAAGTGGGATATTGTATTTACCCTTAAAATCATTGATAAAATGGATGAGTTCGGGTTGCCATTTGGTATATCCGCCAAAGTGGTAGTTAGATATGATTTCTCCATTTGCCCAATTGAATACCCCCTCCCGATTACCTCGGGATGTTCCATCAGCATTTTGGATTTTTTTTAAATCGTTATCCCAATTGTCAATTTTTAAAGCGGAAAAACCAAGGCATTTTTGGTTATTGGCTGCGGCTTGTCTTATGCCCGTAAACGTTGTCCCTGTACCACACGGGACGCACCAGTAGTTGGGCTGCACAGGCAGTTGCTGCTGCGTCTCAAACACAATATCCATACAACCTTTTACCCCCTCAGTATTTGCACCACCTTCGGGTACGCAATAGATATCGTCATACTCTTTTCTTAGATTTTCTAATACAATATCTTTATCGCGATAAGCTTCGCGGGAGACAAAACGTAGGGTCATACCTTGCGATTGGGCGAATTGTAGGGTTGTAGAGAGGGGATTTGTTGCTTCACCGCGAATAATACCAATCGTTTTAATATCATATACCTTCCCTGCCGCCGCCGTTGCATATATATGATTAGAAAAAGCCCCGCCAAAAGTGAGTAGCGGCTGATTGCCTTTTTTTTTACACCCCGCTACATTGTACATCAATTTACGCCACTTGTTGCCACATATATCCGCATGGATTAAATCGTCTCTTTTGATATAAAGCGTAATGTTAAGTGCCGATAACACATCATTTTTTATAAATTCAATAGGAGAAGGCAGTGTAGGTAACATTTTATATGATTAAAAGTACATATATTTTTTGGCATTATTCTTGGAAATTAAAAAGTATTAGAGACAACAAACAACTATAAGAAAATCTGGTTTTTACTTAATTTATGGTATTTTCGACATTTATAAAAAACATAAATGATTGATTACCAATATGTTAATAATAAACAAAAGATGTCGGTGAACGAACATTGATAAATAATAAGTCATAACTTTGTAACTATATTCGTTCACACATCTGTTTAAGCAGTATTAACCGAAAAAAAATTCGCATGAAAGCATTGAAAATTTCTAATCAAGTAGCATCGTTCAAACAACCAAAAACGCAACAAGGTGGAACCAATGACGGCGGTTATATCTGGGTTGGTTAGTCTATTAAACATTATAACTCAATAAAACGAAAAATCCCGAATTTCCTAATTGGCAAATTCGGGATTTTTCATTTTTACTTACCAACGTATATATTCTGACACGATGCACAAGTGTCTCCCTTCGTTTTTTCAAAAGATACATCGATGCGCCCCAGCATAATACCCGCCCAACCAACTTGATTGACCATTACAGGCTTGTCTTCTTTATTTTTAAACACATCTGGTTTGTCCATAAACGTGTGCGTATGTGCCCCAATGATGAGGTCAATATACTGACTACCTTTTGCCAATTTTATATCATCAATTTTTTCGTCCCGATATTTATAACCAAGATGCGATAGGCATATCACGTAATCACATTTGGCTTCTTGCTTCAAAAAAGTCGCGGTTTTGTTCGCAATACTGAGGGGGTCTTTATAAACGGTTTCTTTATACAAAGTCTTTGGTACTAAACCATTTAATTCGATACCAACCCCAAACACACCGATTTTCACCCCGCCTTTTTTGAAAATTTTATACGGCTGAATTTTATTATTCAAAACGGTATTTGAAAAATCATAATTGGCATTGAGCAAAGAGAAATTAGCATTGCCCATTTGTTTCAATAGGCTATCCATGCCACCGTCAAAATCGTGATTGCCAATAGTAGCTGCATCGTAGCCCATTTGGGACATGAGTTTCATCTCCAATTCACCGCCGTAAAAATTAAAATAAGGCGTACCTTGAAATATATCACCCGCGTCGAGTAGTAAAATATTTTGCTCTTGTGCGCGTATTTTCTTCAATAAAGCCATGCGCTTGGCTGCCCCGCCCAAACCTTGATTGGCTGTGCCATCCATCGGGAAAGAGTCAATGCGGCTATGCACATCGTTGGTGTGTAATATGGTCAGTTTTATAATTTCGGGCTGCGTCGCGCCCAAAACGTCTAAAGGGAAGCCCGTTGAACCCAGCAATAAGGCTCCCGAACCCATATTTTTTAAGAAATGGCGGCGGTTCATAGCTATTTTTTAAAGCGTTTTTAAATATTCAATCACAGCTTTTCTTTCGTCGGCAGCGAATGTATCTCCGTAATAATGTCCCTTACTACCGTAGCCTGATAAGGTCGTGTCGTAAGTATTGATGTCCTTCTTATTTGTTTCGACCGTATATTTCCACCCAATTTTCACATTATCGTAATCGGCAGTATTGTCGAAAGTACGCGACCAATATTTTGGGCGTTGGGTGCTGTTCAATAAATCATCGAGCGTTGGCACCGAGCCATTATGCAAATACGGAGCCGTTGCCCAAACACCATCTAAAGGCGGCGCAATATAGCCATTTGTAGGCGTAAGTTGCGATTTAGGTGATTTTTTTGCAAACCAACTCTCGTTATACCAAGTGTGATAGAAGGGATATACTTTGAAAGCATTGGCAAGTGCATCATCTGTACCTACGGTGGCAGCATCGAGCAAAAGGTTAGGATATGTGCCTTCGCCATCATATGTGCCATGACATTTTGAGCAATTATCAAGAAATAAGGTTTTACCCTTTTGCGCCAACGTTTGGTCAATCGCAGAAGGATATTTAGGGGCTTTTAAAGATTTGATATAAGCGACTACGTCTGGAAATTTTTGGTCAATTTTCTTTGCCTCTGTAGTATCCAACAACGTTATCAAAGAGGCAGACATCATTAAACTGGCGTGGTCGCCTTTGCCTAACGCATTGAGGTATATTGCATTTTTCTTTTTTAACAGCCACCACGCGGGTACATCGCTTGGATATACATCCGTAGGTATCGTGAATTGTGGATTGGTTATCCATTTCAAATCATTTTTATCGCGGTGGGCAGAGAGGGCAGCGAATATCTTCGTTGCAGGGTTTGCCCCGCGCGTTTGGGTGCGGATATAGGGTGCAACAGCATTAAATCCTCTCGAAAACGGTTCATAGGCTTTCCATTCATTTGAGTTTTTGCCACCATAACGTAATTGTACCAAATTATCTAAGGTATTCAATTGTTGCTTAACGTCTATCGTATTATCTGCGGTGGAGTTACCCAAACCGACTATTACTTGCCCATTGAGCTTGTCCGCGTGGCAACTCAAACAAGTACCAGCCACCACTTTTACGCCGTTCAATCCCGAAATGACATTGAATTGATAACCGATGCCTCTGTTATCACCTGTGCGCCCCAAATCGTCGGGGTTAGAAGAACCATACGCTAATTTATACACATCTAAAGGAATACCACTACTGATATAATCGCCAGTGGTGAGGTATTTATAGCCTTCGGCAATATCGCCAGCGCGTTGGGCAGTGGCTTCTAATTTTGTAGCTCCCGAAGGCAATTCGTTGGTAGGTTTGATGGCGTTGTCGCGCTTGCAATTTTCAAATAGTATAATACTTAAAAGCAAGGCAAATAGGCAAAATTTGGTATTAATGCGCATTTTTTCTTAAAATTTGGTTGGAAAATGTAAGAAAATACTGAGGGGTCTGATATTAAACAAACAAAGCTTGATACAGTTCTTCCACTTTACCAATCGTTTTTATCTTTATTTTAAATTTCGTTTCATCAATTCCTTTCACATTGTATTTTGAAATATAAATCATTTTAAAACCCAACCTATCGGCTTCTTGTATGCGTTGCTCTACCCGATTGACGGCGCGTATCTCACCCGAAAGACCAACCTCTCCCGCAAAACAGACATCTGGCGGGACAGACACATCCTCCAAAGAAGAAATCAAGGCGGTCACAATTGCTAAATCTATGGCAGGGTCATCTACGCGAATACCGCCCGCAATATTGAGAAACACATCGTTCATCGCAAAAGGGAAATTGCACCGTTTTTCTAAAACTGCCAAAAGCATACTCAATCGCCGCAAATCGAATCCCGTAGCCGAGCGTTGGGGTGTGCCATAGACGGCGCGGCTGACCAAAGCCTGCGTTTCAATCAATATAGGACGCTGCCCTTCAATAGTTGAGCATATAGCCGAACCACTTAAATCATCATCTTTTTGCGACAATAACAACTCAGATGGGTTGGATACTTGCCGCAAACCCGTTGATTGCATCTCATAAATGCCCATTTCATCGGTTGAGCCAAAGCGATTTTTGAGCGTCCGTAAAATACGGTAGGTATAATTTTGGTCGCCTTCAAATTGCAGAACAACATCTACAATATGCTCCAGAAGTTTGGGTCCTGCGATGCTACCCTCTTTTGTAATATGCCCAATAATGAAAATTGGGATATTGGTTTCTTTAGCAAAACGCTGTAATTCGCCAGCCGTTTCGCGCACTTGCGAGATGCTGCCAGGCGTAGAGTCAATATGCGGAGCTGCGAGGGTTTGGATAGAATCAATGATGATAATATCGGGTTCGATGGTCTGCGCGTGTTGGAATATCTTGCTGGTTGTGGTTTCTGTTAATATATAACAATCAGAGTGTTTTTCTGCCACGCGGTCTGCCCGCATTTTGATTTGCTCCTCACTTTCTTCGCCACTCACATATAGCACCCGCGCATGAACGCCGAGCGTCAATTGTAGCAATAATGTAGATTTACCAATGCCTGGCTGTCCGCCTAAAAGGATTAAAGACCCCGCTACAATACCACCACCCAATACGCGATTAAGCTCCTCATCGGGTGTGATGAGCCTTTCGGTAATACCAGACTTAATCATATTGAGGGGAGTCGGTTTGGGGGCTTCGGGACGGCTACCTTTCCAAATCTTTTGGCGTTCTTCTCGTTTGCTTTCTTTTTGGACAATTTCCTCAACGATGGTATTCCATTCGCCACAACTGGGGCATTTGCCGACCCATTTTGACGTGGTGCCGCCACAATTAGAACAGGCGTATATTTTTTTTATGGTGCTCAATAGCGTTTTATTTTTATAAAGTTACAAGGTTACGAATTTAGAATAAAGTAGTTTTGCAGCCAGATTTAGGGTAAATTTTTCTTCTTCTACTAAAAGAATAATACACCTTACATTATTCAGGCGATTGTGGCACATTACCAATGCGCATAGCCCTCAAAGCGGCGGGTAGTGATGCCAGTAAGCCAATGACGATAACGGTGAAACCGACGACCATAAAATCAGAATACTTAATGGCAATGGGATATCTATCTGTCGCAAACCCTGGAGGCAAAGGTACTAAACCACCATCTAAAACAGTATGCAAAACGTAAGCAATTATGGCTACTATAAAGCCAATGAATAAACCCATACTGCATAGTAGTAAACCTTCATTGAGGAAAACGTTGCGAATGGTTGTATCCGTTGCACCCAAACTTTTGAGGATTGATATATCTTTTGTTTTTTCTAATACCATCATCCACAACGAACCGACCATATTGAAAGCCACCAATAATATGGTTAAACTCAAAATGGCGTAGCTCATCCATTTTTCAATATTCATCAATTTCAAAAAGGCTTCTTCTTGGTGGTAGCGGTCTTTGACGGTATAGTCGTTGCCCATAATGGCTTGTAGGCTTTCCACGGTTTGCTTTAAGGGGATTGAATAATCAGGTTTTATTTCTAAAGAACTGACTTCATCGGGCGTATCCAATAGCTCGCGCATAAAATCTAAATTTGTGATAACATATTGATTATCAATATCTGTTTGTATCACGAATGCGCCAGAAGGATAGAGAAAACGTTTTTTAAAAGGTTGTTCCAATACGCCTACGTCACCTCTTTTGGGCATAAAAATACTGAGGGGGGTAAGCAAACTGTTTTCATAAACGCCCAATTGATTGCGTAAGCCTCCGCCCAATACTGCGAAGTCATTTTCACCATCCGTCAAAAGGTATTTGCCTTCTTGAATAGTGGAATCGAGGTTGTTTATTTTAATAAAGTTTTCATCTACACCTTTTAATATGCCAATGGCTTGGGTGTTGGCATATTCAAAAACAGTGGTTTCTTCCAGCGTTTCGGATATGTACGCAATACCTTTCAAAGCCTTTAATTGGTTGCGTTGCGTGCTATCCAATACAAAAGTTTTACCTTTAACTGCCGTAATTTTTATATCAGGGTTAAAATTGCTCATCATACTTGATATCAATTGCTCAAATCCGTTGAACACTGAAAGCACCAAAACCAAAGCGGCTGCACCGAGGGCTAAACCCAATACAGAAATGCCACTAATGATATTAATGGCATTTGTACTTTTTTTGGCGAAAAGATAGCGTGAGGCAATTTTAAAAGATAAATTCATATTTGTACTGAGATGATAGTATTGAGTATTTAGATTTATAATAACATTAGGGAAATTTTGACATTTCCCCAATGTGATAATAGCACTTTATCTGGCAAAAAGGCATCATTACATTGATTTTACTCATCGGCAGGGCGATTTCAATCGCCCTGCACGATACGCCCATAATGTCTTTATGTAAAACGCGACATTAACTATTTGACTAATAATCAATCATTTACACACCCTACGCCTCAGTCAATTTCCAACCGTTGCGATATTCACGGCGCACATATTGATTGGCGGCTTCAAAATTCGTGATTTTCATATTGATACCATCCCAAATCAATTTTTTACGTCCTTCGTAGTCAAAACTCGGACGACCGCCGTTGGTTGCGGGTTTGGTTTCTTTACGCAAGTCGTAGCTACGGATAGCCAAGTTGCCCATCAAAATACTTTCGGTCAAAGGACCCGCAAAGTCAAAAGAAGAAGTCAACCCCTTGTGTTCTTTACTATTGAACCCCGCTTTACAGGCTTCTGTCCAAGAGGCTTGATGCCCATTTTCGGGCAACGTAACGGCGTTAGGGTCTGGCTTTGGCATGGTCACTATGGGTTTGCCTTTGTAGTAAATTTTAGGATTATGACCATACGTTGCACAACTCAAAATACCTTTTTCGCCCATCATTAAGACCCCATTAGACCCATCTTCTTCGCCCATCATAATATCCGCAGGTATAATATCGGGATGGAAAGGGCGCATACCACCATCCATCCATATCAATTTTACTTCCGATTTATTTTTCTTAGTCGCTGCAAATTTTAACTGAACCATTGAAGACGGAGGGCAACTGTCTGGATTGTAATCAGATATCCAATCTTTTGAAAAGACCGAACCTACACTACATTCTACTTCAAGTGGATAGCCCAAACCCAATGCCCGATAAGCAGGGTCAATCAAGTGGCAAGCCATATCGCCCAACGCGCCCGTACCAAAATTCCACCAACCACGCCATTTGAAGGGGTGATAGAGTGGATTATATTGTACTTCGGAAGCGGGTCCAACCCAAGTATTCCAATCAATGTCTTTTGGCGAAGGGGGAGTATCCGTTGGTGAGGGTCTGCCTTGGGGCCAAACGGGACGATTAGTCCACACATATACAGTATTGACTTTACCGACCATGCCTTTATCAAACCATTCAACAAATTGCTTAGTGCCGGGGCTTGATGCGCCTTGATTACCCATTTGGGTTACAACTTTATATTTGCGCGCTAATTCAGTTAGGGTACGCGCCTCATGTATATTGTGAGTTAATGGCTTTTGCACATAAACGTGCTTAC
The DNA here is from genome assembly GCA_043768285.1 of Saprospiraceae bacterium. GTDB lineage: Bacteria > Bacteroidota > Bacteroidia > Chitinophagales > Saprospiraceae > JAAFJT01. The sequence continues at coordinate 15,254 of JAYVKQ010000176.1, forward strand.
CCATCGCTATTGCTGCCGAAGCAACGATAGCGTGATTGTGGTCGGGTGTGGAAATGGTGACGGCATCAAAGTTTTTACCTTCTTTGTCAAACATCTCGCGCCAATCGCGATACTTGCTGGCTTTTGGAAATTTATCAATCACCGTTTTCGCTCGATTCCAGTCAATATCCGCAATAGATACGACATTGTTTTTATCGCTATTCCAAGAGTTTATAATGTCTGATTGCCCTTTGCCACCTGCCCCTACACAGGCTAAGTTGAGACGGTCACTGGGCGCAATATAACCTCTGCCTAAAACATGGCGTGGCACAATGAAAAACCCCGCCCCTGCCATTGATGCTTTTTTGATAAAATCTCTACGATTAGTAGCCATTTGTTCTTATTTTTAGTTGTAATATTGATTTGAAATTTTTACAAGTCGAAAAATAGTTATTTTTTTTATTTCTCCAATTTTTTATACTCTATTTATCGTCATACATACATTTTATCCAAAAAAGGCGTTATTTTTGAAGATTGAAATCGTTGTGATAACGGAGAAAAATACGGTATTCTAACAATTTGACAATCAATACGTTATTCTATATATCGTCATTCAGGTCATTCAAAAAAGAAAGTTTAACCAAACATAAATAAATAAAAGTAATACATGAAAAAGCTCTTTACGATAATACTCTTTGCTTTACCCATTTTCCTATCCGCCCAGAACAATGAGGCGCGTTTGGCTGATTATTATTTCCAAAATGGCGAATTGGAAAAAGCCGTGTCTCTGTACGAAAAACTGTATCAACAAAATACGGGGGATTATTACTTCGAGCGGTATGTATCATGCCTCATGGATTTGAGCAGATTTGAGGAGTGTGAAAAGATATTGCAAAAGCAAATCAAAAAAGAACCAAACAAGGTAACGTTGTATGTCAATTATGGCAAGTTGATGGAAAAACAAGGACAAGAGCAAAAAGGCGCAGAACAATTCAAAAAAGCCATCGAAAAATTACCCGCCGACCGCTTCATGGTTGATAATTTAGCCATGACTTTCAATGGGATGACCCGCTACGATTTGGCTCTCCAAACCTATGAGCGTGGTGGGCAATTACTGAAAAATAAAAATATGTTCGCCTTCAATCTTGCGGAACTCTACCGCCGCAAAGACGACAATCCGAAAATGATTGAAGCCTATTTGAATGCTTTGCAAGACAATCCCGCTTATTTGCCTTCGGTTGAGGCTATGCTGTTGCGCTATGCAACAAATGACGCAGAGCAACAAGAATTGCAAACCCAGCTTTACGCACGCATCCAAGAAGACCCTAAAATGACCGTTTTCCCTGAATTGCTTTCCTGGCAATTTTTGCAGAAAAAAGATTATAAAAATGCGTTCCGCCAGTTGAAATCAGTAGATAGGTTGAACGATGAAGATGGCAATCGTGTATTCAATCTTGCACTCGTTGCCGAAAATGATAAAGATTATGAGGCTGCACTCGAAGGTTATACTTATATAATAACCGACAAAGGCAAAGGCAGTCCATTTTTTATTGAAGCCAAACGCAACCTATTGGCGTGCAAAAGAAAGAAATTGACTGAGGGGTATGCGTTTACAGTGGAAGAATTGCGCATGGTAGAACAAGAGTATGTTTCCTTTTTAGATGAAACGGGACGCAACAACCGCACTGCTACCATTATTGCAGAATTAGCCGATTTGGAAGCGTTTTACTTAAAAGATTTAGATAAAGCGACCAAATTGCTTGACGAATTGATAAATTTACCTTTGATTGATAAAAAAACACAATCGCAAGCCAAAATAAGTTTGGGTGATTTTTATTTGATGAGGGGTGAGCGTTGGGAAGCAACTTTGCTCTATTCGCAAGTGGATAAAGCATACAAAGACGATGTACTCGGTCACGAAGCGCGTTTCAAAAATGCAAAACTGTCTTATTATTTCAGCGATTTTGATTGGGCAAAAGCACAGTTCAATGTATTAAAATCATCAACGTCTAAATTGATTTCAAACGATGCGATTGATATGGACGTTTTTATCATGGAAAATACGGGTTTGGATAGCACAACAGAAGCCCTGTCCTATTACGCTGCCGCCGAATTATTGGTTTTACAAAATCGTTTTGATGAAGCCTTTGTGAAGTTGGATAGTCTTCGCCGTCAATTTCCAGACCATACTATCGAAGATGATATTTATTACCTCAAAGCGCAGGTATATAAAAAACAACGCCAATTTGACAAGGCTGTGGAGATGTACGAAAAAATAATCGCCAACTATAAAGAAGATATTCGGGCTGATAATTCGATGTTTGAAATGGCAACGCTCTATGAAGGTCCTTTGAAAAATAAAGAAAAAGCTAAAGAGCTATATGAAAAACTATTCAACGATTTCTCAGGCAGTACCTTAGCCGTTGAAGCGCGAAAACGCTTCAGAATACTGAGGGGGGATAAATTGGGTCGTGACGACCAACAATGAATTGGTAGTAATCAATAAGCAATTTAGCAAATATTACACTTTAGCCTACAATATAATATGCATATGAGGTTAGGGAAACGGTAAAGTTTCCCTAACCTTTTTTACTTTTGTGCTTTGAATACGAATGATTATCCATTTTCAATTGTCCATTATCCATTCATATATATGCGCTTTGACAACATCATAGGACAGGCTTCGGCAAAAAAAACACTGCAGGATATGGTTGAAAATGACCGTATGCCCCACGCGCTTTTACTTTTAGCACCGCAAGGGAGTGGCGGCTTGCCCGTAGCTCTTGCTTTTGCGCAATATGTGCTTTGTCCTAACAAAACGGAAGGCGAGCCTTGTGGCACTTGTGGTCAATGCGTGAAAGCGGAGAAAATGATACATCCTGATATCCATTATTCATATCCGACCATCGGACCCAAAACCATTGCGACTCACGTCGTCAAGCAATGGCGCGAGGCAGTTGTCGAAAACCCCTACATGAACGCCCAACAATGGCTTACGCGCTTGGATGCTGAAAACAAGCAAGGCAATATACCCGTTGCCGAATGTGACGATATTATGCGCAAATTGAGCTTAAAAACCTACGAAGCCAGCCATAAAATATTGATTATGTGGTTGCCCGAATATCTCGGAAAAGAGGGCAATCGCTTATTAAAATTGATTGAAGAACCGCCCGACAATACCCTTTTTATACTCGTAGCCGAAAATGCAGATATGATATTGGCGACCATATTGAGCCGTTGCCAATTAGTAAAAATGCCTTCGCTCTCGGACGCGGAGATTACAGAGGCTTTGACACTTAGGGGTATTACACAAGCCGATGCAGAAGCCGTAGCGCACCTTTCAGACGGTAATTTGAATGAAGCTATTTCGCTTTCAATACAAAATGAAAACGATAATGCACAACATTTTCTGGCTTGGATGCGTACTTGTTATGCGGGCAACGGCGTTGAACTGGTCAACTGGGTTGATAAGTTTGCAACTCATGGGCGCGAGCGTCAAAAACTCTTTTTAACGTATGGTTTGCATTTCATAAGAGAACTCATGGTTTTGGTAACAACGGGCAACAATAAACTGCGCTTGCGGGGCGATGAATTAGACACGGCACTTAAGATGCAAAAAATTATCAATTTTGATAAAATAATGCCTATTTCTAAGCTGTTTGATGAGTGTTCGTATTATATAGAGCGTAATGCCAATCCGAAGGTTTTGTTCTTGGATGCAAGCATTCAGATGCACAAAATACTGAGGGGGGTATAGGGTTTGCGAATTTGACCTGCCGATTGTGCATTTTATCGGTTTTTAATTTTACATTTGCGTTTTAATCTTGATGGGATATACACACGCCCATCTTTCTATCATATATGCGAATTTTTTCGCTTTAATGTATTAAATATCAACATATTATGGCTTGTTCAAGCTGTTCAGTAGCAAAAGACGGAAAGCCAGGTGGATGTAACGGAAATTGCAGTGGCGGTTGTAACCGAATGAATACATTTGACTGGCTTACCCAATTGGATATATACGATACCGCAAACGATTTTGACCTCATAGAAGTAAGTTTCAAAAACGGGTCGCATAAAGATTTCTTCCACAATCCTCCCTTTACCAATGCCACAACAGGCGATTGGGTACTCGTAGAAATACCTGGCGGCGGTGGCTACGATATAGGAAAAGTATCGCTTTCGGGCGACCTCGTGCGGTTGCAGATGAAGAAAAAAGACATGAAAGATGGTTCTTTATTCTTAAATGTCATTCGCAAAGCCAACAGCCGCGATTTAGAAAAATTGGAAGAAATGCGGGCTTCGGAGCGCGATACCATGATAAAAGCGAGGGCAGTTGCCCGCACGCTCGACCTCGACATGAAAATTGGGGACGTGGAATATCAAGGTGATGGACGCAAAGCAACTTTTTTCTATACAGCCGATGGGCGTGTGGATTTTCGAGAATTGATACGCCATTACGCCAAAGAATTTAAGGTAAAAATTGAAATGCGTCAAATTGGCGCAAGGCAAGAGTCTGCCCGAATTGGTGGTATCGGTATTTGTGGGCGCGAATTGTGCTGCTCAACATGGTTGAGCGATTTCAAAAGCGTTTCGACAACTGCCGCGCGGTATCAGCAATTAGCCATCAATCAAGCCAAATTGAGTGGTATGTGTGGGCGTTTGAAATGTTGCCTCAACTACGAATTGGATAGTTATATTGATGCACTCATCGAATTTCCAGAAAACCCAGACAGGCTTTCGACAAAATCAGGTCATTTGACTTTGATAAAAACGGATGTTTTCAAGGGTATCATGGTCTTTGTTTTCGATAGTGGTCCAGAGCGCGGCAAGTTTTATACCTTGGGCATTAAGGAAGTGAAGCTCGTATTGGCAATGAATAAGCGTGGCGAACAACCCGACGACCTCAAAGAGTTGCAATTCGTAGCAGCCGCTAAACACAGCGATGAAGATGATGATGGCGACGATGATAATGTAGAATATGGTGGTGATTTGGTTGGTGCTATTGAGTTGCCTGATGACAAACGCAAGAAGAAGAAAAAGAAAAAACCGTTCGAAAAAGAAAAACGGTTCGACAGACCCGATAGGAAACCAGAGGGTAACGGTAGCAACAATGGCAATGGTGCAGGTACAGAAAGAAGGGGCGAATTTAGACGCGACCAGCCACAGCAACCGCCGCGACCACCACAGCAACAACAACAACGTCCACAGCAACCGCGACCACCTCAACCCAATAACGGGAACGAGCAAAATGGGCAAAATCCTCCACAAAATCCTGATAATCGGGAAAAGCGCGACTTTAAAGACAAAAAGCAATTTAAAGACAAGCGCAATTTTAGGGATTTTAAGAATAAAGACAATCGAAACGGTGACGATAATAAAGACACACCGACATAATATAAAAATAGCGCAGCACCTACCCTCTGCGCTATTTTTTTTTAAGCAAAAGCCTTATAAGTTTGTTTAAATACTGAGGGGTGTTACTTTTGCACTTTATAAAACAACGCAACACGAATTAAACGAATTCAATTCGTGTTAATTTCAATAATTCGTTTTTTAAATATTCCTTTTTGATATGAAATACGATGTAACTATTATTGGTTCGGGTCCAGGGGGCTATGTGGCAGCCATTCGTTGTGGGCAATTGGGTCTCAAAACGGCTATGATCGAAAGATATAATACTTTGGGCGGTACGTGCTTGAACGTGGGCTGTATCCCGTCAAAAGCCTTATTAGATTCTTCAGAACACTATCACAATGCCACACACCGCTTTACGACACATGGTATTGACGTAAAAGGGACTATTGACGTGAATATGCCCCAAATGATTAAGCGCAAAAACGATGTGGTGGAGCAAACCTGCAAGGGCGTAGAGTTTTTGATGAAAAAAAATAAGGTAGATGTCTATATTGGACATGGCTCTTTTGTAAATGCCAATACCATCAAGGTTACAAAAGCGGACGGCACTACACAAGAGATTGAAACGAATAAAACCATCATCGCAACGGGGTCAAAACCGATAGTGCCTTCTAATTTCAATTATGATAAAAAGCGCGTAATTACCTCCACTGAAGCCTTGAATATCCAAGAAGTGCCTAAAAGTATGGTCATTATTGGTGGTGGGGTGATTGGTTTAGAATTGGGTTCCGTCTATGCGCGATTGGGTACGAAAATCCATGTGATTGAGTTTATGGATAGAATAATTGCAGCGATGGATAGCGATTGCTCAAAAGAATTGCAAAAGTCTTTAAAAGATTTAGGTATGCAATTCCACTTGGGGCATGGCGTAACCAACGTCACACCTTCTGAAAACTCAGTAAAAGTAGAGTACAAAAAACGAGATACAGAAGACATACTAAGCATAGAAGCCGATTATTGCTTGGTGGCGATTGGTCGGCGACCATATACTGATAATTTAGGCTTAGAAAATGCAGGTGTAAAAAAAGACGAACGCGGTAGAATTGACGTAGATGGACATTTAGAGACTAACGTGAAAGGCATATATGCTATCGGTGATGTTATAAAGGGTGCAATGTTGGCGCACAAAGCCGAAGAAGAAGGCGTATTGGTCGCAGAAAGTATTGCAGGACAAAAGCCGCATATCAATTATTTATTGATACCGGGCGTTGTTTATACATGGCCCGAAGTAGCTGGCGTAGGCTATACCGAAGAACAACTAAAAGAAAATGGTATGCCATATAAGGTCGGCAAATTTCCATTCAAAGCCCTCGGACGCGCCCGTGCGAGCATGGATACTGAGGGGATGGTCAAAGTATTGGCGCATAAAGACACTGACGAAATATTAGGCGTACATATGGTCGGTCCACGCACGGCAGATATGATAGCAGAAGCCGTCGCCTTGATGGAGTTCCGTGCATCGGCAGAAGATGCTGCCCGTATGAGCCACGCACACCCAACCTATACCGAAGCCTTTAAAGAAGCAGCTTTGGCAGCTACAGGGAATAGAGCGTTGCATATGTAAAGCATTTTTTACCAACATCAATAGGCTGTCTCAATTTCCGTTGAGGCAGCCTATTGATTTTCACAAAACGTTTTTACATTTTCTAATCAATGCGTTTGATGTGGTTTGCGGATATAAAAATCTACACCCGAACCATGTACCCAACCTACAGTACCACGCTTAGTTTGTATCTTAAACCACGGTTTTGTTACCTCCGTACCGTTTTCCAACCGCACCGTTTCAGGTGTATCCGATACTTCATTTAAGAAAAATACTTGGTCGTGTAGCTTCAAACGTCCCTTAGATTTTGCTTTTACGTTAGGCTGCGCTCTGATATTCAGACCACTACGCAACACGTATAGCAACGACCCAGAAGGCTCTGCCTTTGGGACATTTTCAACTTTTGGTGCAGGCGCATTCAGCGTTGGTGCTTTTGAGCCTACAACTGTATTATTGGTTGGCGCAGGCGGTGGCGTAGTCCCATACGACGCTGGGGTTGTTGGCGGCAGTGTTGCAGAAGGTAAAGGCTGCGGAGCCGCTTGTGCAGGGGTAGTCGGAGCCGTTGGCGAATACTGCGGTGCTGGTGCAGCAGTCACTGGTGTATTAGTGGGTGGTGGAATAGCGACAGGTTGGCTGTTAGCAACGGGTTTGGTAGCAGCTACCGAACTCGTATCTGGAAACGGAGAGCCTTCGGTAGCAGTGCGGATGGTTAAATCCTCCTTTTGTTTTCTACATCTCGATACACCCCATAGCATAACACAAAGCAGACCGACAACAATTATAGCGGTCTCAATGTTAGGAAATAATCTGTTCATTGTGCGGTTTTTTTACAGTGTTTCACAAAATAATATCTTGCGTAATTTTCTACAAAATTAAGCGCATTTTTTCATTAATTTGTGCTTTATCTGATTATTAAAATAAATATTATTGTATTTGTTTTTTATCAGTATGCAAAATGCTTACAATCAATTTTTTACAATTTTTAATTAAAAAATATTTAAAATAAAAATATGTATTCAATTTTCAATTGGTACATTTTGCTATCGGTTTATTCTTAATATCAACTAAAATAGATAAAAATACTGAGGGGGTACTACCCTCAAGAAAACGACACATAATAATAAATGAGCGAACTACTATACCGCATTGCTTTGACCAAGATACCCAAGGTGGGGGCAATTATTGCAAAAAACCTTATCAGTTATTGTGGTAGTGCAGAAAATGTTTTTAAGGCACACCGCAAAGAATTACAATCAGTACCAAATGTAGGCGATACCATAGCCACCTACATTCTCAAACAAGATGTCCTACATTGGGCTGAAAAAGAACTTGCATTTATCGAAAAACACGGTATTGAGCCACTTTTTCATACCGACCCGCATTTTCCACAACGCTTATGCGGACAGCACGATTGCCCCGTCATGCTCTTTTATAAAGGCAATGTTGACCTCAACCACGGGCGTATAGTAGCCATAGTCGGCACGCGCAAACCATCAAGCTATGGTATTAATTTGACAGAAGAATTGGTCGAAGGGCTTTTACAATACAATGTATTGATAGTCAGCGGTTTAGCTTTTGGTATTGATGTGACGGCACATCGAAAAAGCGTGGCTTTGAACATACCGACTATTGGCGTAATGGGTACAGGTTTGCAGAAGATATACCCCAGCGAGCATCGAGATATTGCCCGAAAAATGTGCTTTAATGGCGGCTTATTGACTGAATATCCAAGTGATGAAGAAGCTGATAGAGAGCATTTTCCGATGCGCAA
>JAYVKQ010000177.1:0-8675 GCA_043768285.1 Saprospiraceae bacterium
AAGGCGTAGCAGGTACTAACGGTGCAAAAGGTGATAAAGGCGACCAAGGAGTAACGGGTGCTAATGGCGCAAAAGGTGATAAAGGCGACCAAGGAGTAGCGGGTACTACTGGTGCAAAAGGTGATAAGGGCGACCAAGGCGTAGCAGGTACTAACGGTGCAAAAGGTGATAAAGGCGACCAAGGAGTAGCGGGTACTAATGGCGAAAAAGGTGATACTGGTGCAAAAGGTGACCAAGGCGTAGCAGGTACTAATGGTGCAAAAGGTGACAAAGGAGACCAAGGAATAGCGGGTTCTAATGGCGCAAAAGGCGATAAAGGAGACCAAGGAATAGCGGGTTCTAATGGCGCAAAAGGTGATAAAGGCGACCAAGGCGTAGCAGGTACTAATGGTGCAAAAGGTGATACTGGTGCAAAAGGAGACCAAGGAATAGCGGGTGCTAATGGCGCAAAAGGTGATAAAGGCGACCAAGGCGTAGCAGGTACTAACGGTGCAAAAGGTGATAAAGGCGACCAAGGAGTAGCAGGTACTAATGGCGCAAAAGGTGACAAAGGCGACCGAGGCGTTGCGGGTGCAAATGGCACAAAAGGCGATAAAGGAGACCAAGGAGTAGCGGGTGCCAATGGCGCAAAAGGCGACACTGGTGCTAAAGGTGATACCGGTGCAATGGGGATGAAAGGCGACAAAGGCGACAAAGGAACTACTGGGGAAAGAGGCACCACTGGGGCAATGGGCATGAAAGGCGAAAAAGGTGATGATGGTGACAAGGGAGCTACTGGTGCAAAAGGTGATAAAGGAGATACTGGCGCAAAAGGTGACAAAGGGGATACTGGCGCAATGGGTATGAATGGTAAAAACGGGACTAATGGTACAAACGGTCAAGATGGTATTGATTGTTGGGATACCAATGGTAACGGCAAAAATGACCCATCCGAGGATACGAACCACGATGCTAAGTATGATGCCCGCGACTGTAATGGTGATAATGGTATTAGCTGTTGGGATACCAATGGTAACGGCAAAAATGACCCATCCGAGGATACGAACCACGATGGCAAGTATGATGCCCGCGACTGCAAAGGAGCCGATTGCGATACCGAAGAGTTGATGAAAATTATCAATAAGTTGAAAAAAGAAAATGAAAACTTGTGGGAATGTATTGAAGCAATGAAAGTACAAATGACTAATCTCGAAATCAGAATTAAGAAATTAGAGAGTAGATAATTGTGTTTATTTGTATCAAAATCATTAACCTATATTTTTTCAAACGCTTTTGGGTCTTTGTAATAAGTAAGGATACACCCCCTCAGTATTTTTTTGGGTAATAAGTAATGGGTATTATCAATTTGTAATATTTTTTTATATAATATTGAATATCAATATTATAATTAATTTCACTCATAACTTATATCTTGTAAGTCATAACTTCAAACAAAGGCTTATTTGGCTAAAATAATGTACATCATGCAAAAATATTATATATGGATTGTACTGGTAGCTACGCTTTTTGGTGCAGATGCTACCGCACAATCGCTAAAAAGGAAAGTAATTGCTTCGGCGGGTGGTTCCATGTCAAATGGTGGGTACCAATTGTCATTCACAATTGGCGAACCTGTTATTGCAAAATTTTCAAGCGGTGGTTTTGTCTTAGCTCAGGGTTTTCAACAACCTGATTTGACTAACGCTTGGGCACTCAGTACCCGAAGCCTTTTAACTTTTTCGGCTTATAGAGATGAAAATGTTGCAAAATTACAATTGGTAAGTCTCTATCCTTTGCCGTCAGATTATTTGGTTTTGGAGCGTATTGACAATCAGTCGGGTCAATTTGAGGCACTCGAAAAGCTGAATGTGCAGTTTGATAAAGACATCATGGCACAGCAATCTTTCACAGACGACACGCCGCAAGATGGCGATAATTTTTACCGCGTCAAACAGGTATTCGACAATGGTACTTTCCGCTATACCGATACCCAGAAGCTGACATTTACGACCACGCAGGTATCTATTTATCCCAATCCTGCATCCGATTTTTTGAAAGTTAATTTATCTTCTTATGAAGGCAAAGAGGCGACAATTTCGCTCTTTTCGACCAATGGGATTTTAAAAGCCCAACAAAAAGTGGGTAGGGCGACCCGCCAAGCGGTACAGTTGGATATTGACAAACTTGAAAGTGGCTATTACCAAGTCCACATTCAAGTGAAGGGTAAGAAAGCTATACTGAAGCAAGTGGTTATTCAAAATTAAAGCGCAGCTTCAAAAGCAAAATGTAGATAAATAATCAGAATGTCGCATAGGGTTTTACAGTTTAATACTGTTTCTCTGTGCGGCATTTTTTTTACCCCTTAATATTTTGGCTATTTTTATAAAGGGTTACCCTAAAAGTCAAGATGTAGGAGCGCAATGTATCGCAATAGATTGAGACAACAGAAATTTATTGTACCTCACAAGGGTGTTTTACTTTTTTTTGTAAAATATTTACTTGCTCAACGTCCCTTTTTTACTCGCAGTCATACCATCAGGCATTCTGAAATCGAGCCAAATACTGTATTTCCCGCGCACACGCTTACCATCTTTATAGCCCATAGTCCAGCGGGGCATAGAGCGTACAACGCGCGCAGCCTCTTCGTTGAGTGGGATAGACAAACCTTCCCAGACCAATACTTGAGATATACGACCATCATATTCAACGATGAATGTCACCCGTATTTTACCCTCCTCTTTTTTATCAATGGCAGATTGTGGGTAGCGAATATTGGTTTGCAGAAATTTCGTCATTGCTTCTTCACCACCCGGGTAGGTAGGATAAGGTTTGACAGATTGGGCTATTAAAAGTTGGCTTGTGAATAATAGCGCAATGGTATAGGTAGATAGTGCTGTTTTCATTTGTGGGATTGAATTTAATAATAGCATGTAGGATTATATTTGTTGTACAAATGAATTATTTAACAAATATTTGATATTTTTAATTTAATATGCAAATATAACACTCGAAAATTATTTTTATTTACAGTCATTAACTTTTTTATCCACAATTAACACAATTTCGATGTATTAAGAGGTAGTTCTTGATTTTTATATAAATAAATCCACCATTTGTAGAAATATGACATATAGAAAAATCATTCCGCTACCTTTGCGCTTATTCGTTCAATAAAGCTACTATTCATGTCTATTAATCAAAAAATAACTATTCTTATACTCGTTCCCCTTGCACATTGTTACATATTGGCTCAAAATACCGTTGCTCAAAATATGCCGCAATTAACGATTAAAAAAACACAAGGAAAAATAACAATTGATGGTGTTTTCGATGAACTTGATTGGCAAAAGGCTGAAATGACTTCCCCGTTTTATCAAAGTGTCCCTTACGATACGTCTTTATCTGAAACGAAAACGGAAGCCCGTTTGCTGTTTGATGACAATAATATTTACGTGTCGGCTAAATGCTATCAGAAAAAAGGTAAATATGTTATTGTCTCATTAAAGCGTGATTTTGGACCGGGTACTACCGATTTGTTCGCCATTCTTTTAGACCCTTTTTTAGATAAACAAAATGCTTTTTCGTTTACGGTCAGTCCCTACGGTGTTCAAAGAGAAGGTTTAGTATCAAATGGCAACAATTTTTCTACGGATTGGGATAATAAATGGTATTCATCTGTAAAAAACTATGATGATTATTGGACAGTCGAAATAGCTATTCCGTTTAAAACTATCAGATATAAAAGTGTAGAAGGGCAAAATGTATGGTATATGAATATGCTGCGTTACGACCAAAGCCGAGCCACGCCAGAGCGTTCAAATTGGGCACAGGTGCCCCGTTTTACGAGTGGTAATAATATTGCGTTCGTTGGAAAATTAATATGGGAAACGCCACCACCGCCTGCAGGTGTCAATATATCCGTTATTCCTTATGTGTTAGGTAGTGCAAACAAAGATTTTATTGCCAAAAAGCCTACAAATACTGAGGGGGGTATCGGTCTTGATGCAAAAGTGGCTTTGAGTTCAGCTTTGAATTTAGACCTGACTGTCAATCCCGATTTTGCGCAAGTGGAGGTTGATCAACAAGTGACGAACCTAAGCCGTTTTGAGTTGTTTTTTCCAGAAAGGAGGCAGTTTTTCCTTGAAAATGCTGATTTATTCAGTGGCTTTGGCTTAGGCAATATCAACCCCTTGTTTACGCGTCGCATGGGTTTGGCTACTGATAGCGCGGGCAATACCGTCAAAGTACCCATACTTGCAGGCACGCGTTTGACAGGCAAATTGAATAAAAACTGGCGCATTGGCTTGATGGATATTCAAACAGGCGTAGAAAAAGATTTGAAATTAGCCGCCTCTAATTTTATGGCAACTGCTATTCAGCGCAAGGTATTTTCACGTTCTTTGCTGTCTTTTATTTTTGTAAATAAACACAATTTTTTGAGTGATAATGAAGGGCGTAATACATGGGAATTAAATAAAACGGGCTACAATCGCGTGGCGGGTTTGGATTATAATTTAGCCTCTAACGATGGCAAGTGGCAAGGCAAATTTTTTCACCACCGTTCTATATCGCCCGTAAAACAAACTGACCCATTTGCTTCGGGCGCATCCATTTTATATAACAGTATTCCTTTTAATATGGAATTTGGTGCTGAGACCGTTGGCAAAGGCTACAAAGCGGAAGCTGGCTATGTGCCACGCAACAATTACTACCGTTTTGAGCCAAGTTTCAGTTTTGCGTTTTATCCAAAATCTACTGTTATAAATCGTTTTAGTGTCGGTATGGATGGCGATACATGGTTTAGGCGCGGGGACAATAAAAATACGGACTGGGATTTTAGTCCCGTTTTTTTCAATATTCTTTTTCTAAACAATGCCCGTTTGAGTTTCACGCCGCTTAGATGGGATTATACTTATTTGTTCGATAATTTTGACCCAACCAATACGTCAGGCAAACAGCTTTTAGCTGGTACGAGTTATACCTATCGCAATACCCGATTTACCTATCAATCTGATGCGCGTAAACGTTTTAATGTCAATATTCAAGGTAGAGTAGGTCAATATTTTAACGGAAAAATACGCTCTTTACATACCATTGGTGCGTATCGCTTGCAACCTTATGGCGTTATTTCCCTTGATGTCAATTACAACAAAATTGATTTGCCAGAAGGCTTTAATGACCGTACTTTGTGGCTTATTGGACCTAAATTCGACCTCTCTTTCACCAAAGACCTCTTTTTTACGACGTTTATTCAATACAACAATCAGCGCAATAATGTCAATATCAACTCGCGTTTTCAATGGCGTTTTGCGCCCGTCAGCGATTTGTTTTTAGTCTATACGGATAATTATTTTGCCGTTGATGACGTTGTTAATCGGTACAATGCGTTTGAAGTGAAAAATAGAGGTTTGGTTTTGAAGTGTACTTATTGGCTAAATCTATAAAAGGATTGGCTATTTTGTGCGAAAATATTTGCGAATACAAGGAGAAGGTTTTACTTTCGTATTTTAATCGTTTTTTAATTAAAATTAATAGATGTCGGTTGCTGAAATTTTAAATAGTGCCGCGGGATTGGATAAAAAAGAATTTGAGCATTTATACAAAAAATTATCCCTTTTACGTGTTCAAAAACAAGGAACTTCTGTTGTAGATAAAACAGAAGCAACTTTATTGAAAAGCATCAATAAGCCATTTCCTGCAGACAAATGGGAGCGTTTACAATACCTTGATTGGAAATTAGAATACAATACTCTCAGTAAAACCGAAGAACATGAAGCCCTAAAATTGGCAGAAGCCTATGAAAACTACTATGTTGAGCGCGTAAAATATATAGCGCAATTAGCAACATTAAGGCAAATCAGTATTGAAGAACTCGCTGACCAATTAGGTATCCATCATGGCTAAACTCAGTCTATCCATTTTTATCAGAGAAAGTGTTAGGCTTCGCGCTCATAATTGCTGTGAATATTGCAAAAGTCAAGATAAATTTGCACCCCATATGTTCACTATTGACCATGTCATACCACAAAATTTTGGCGGAGATAGTGAATTATCTAACCTTGCTTATGCTTGCTTTTTATGTAATCGTTTGAAATCCAATAAATTAAAGCACTTTGACAAGTCGTCATTGTCTTGGATTGATTTATTCAATCCACGAAAACACGTTTGGAATGAGCATTTTTCATGGAATGAAGATACGACCTTAATTATTGGTATGACACCCATAGGGCGTATCACTGTCGAAGCACTCAAACTTAATAGAGAAAAATTAATTGAATATCGCAAAAGCCTTATTCCTTTCGGAGCGCATCCGCCAATTTTAGATTAATGCTTTTATAAAAGCACCAACTTGTCTTACAATATTTTATGACTTTTTCACTTCAACATACCGACCCCCTCAGTAAAGCGCGTGCGGGACGTATTGAAACCGACCACGGCGTTATTGAAACCCCCATTTTCATGCCCGTAGGCACTTTGGGAACCGTCAAAGGCGTACATACCCGCGAATTGGAAGCGGATATTCAAGCGCAAATTATATTGGGCAATACCTACCATTTGTATCTGCGACCTGGCATAGATATTATCAAACAAGCGGGTGGTTTGCACAAATTTAATGGCTGGAATCATCCCATATTGACCGATTCGGGTGGATTTCAAGTATATTCGCTTGCCCATCGGCGCAAAATTACGGAAGAGGGTGTAACTTTTGCCTCGCATATTGATGGCTCTAAACATACCTTTACGCCCGAAAGTGCGGTGGATATTCAGCGCATTATTGGCGCGGATATTATCATGGCTTTTGATGAATGTACGCCCTACCCTTGCGAATATGATTATGCAAAAAAATCATTGGATTTGACGCACCGTTGGCTCAAACGCTGCATCACGCATTTCGACAAAACACCCCCTCAGTATGGATATAGTCAAACGTTCTTTCCCATCGTGCAAGGCAGCGTCTATCATGATTTGCGCATAAAATCAGCCGAATTTATCGCCGAACAAGGGTGCGAGGGCAATGCTATTGGCGGACTTTCGGTAGGCGAACCAGCCGAAGAAATGTACGCTATGACCGACGTGGTGTGCGGCATATTGCCAAAAGACAAGCCGCGCTACCTCATGGGCGTAGGTACGCCTATCAACATATTAGAAAACATCGCTTTGGGCATTGATATGTTCGATTGCGTATTGCCCAGCCGCAATGCACGACACGGTTTACTTTACACAGCCAATGGTGTAATGAATATGAAAAACCGCAAATGGGCAGACGATTTTTCGGTGATTGATGCTGACAGTACCGCACCAACAAGCCGTTTTTATACAAAAGCCTATTTACGTCACCTTTTTCACGTTGAGGAATTATTAGCGATGCAAATTGCCACCATTCACAATTTATCTTTCTACATTTGGTTGGTCACAGAAGCCAGAAAACGCATATTTGACGGTAGTTTTTTCGCATGGAAAAACGATATTGTTAAAAATTTAGGACAAAGGCTTTGATAAGTATGAAGTATAAGGTATGAAGTATTTTATTTTAAATCAATACTTTATATTTACGCTTTATACTTTAGTAGTATTTCCGCATATGGATATTGTGGCGGCATCCGAAGGGCGATTGAAATCGCCCGCTATTGATTTTGACCACGAAAACCCATCAATAGGGGGCGATTTCAATCGCCCTGCCGATGCGACCATAATATCAATATCCCTTTTTGTCCAAGTGTGGCATTACTGATACTTCATATTTTATACTTCATACTTCAAAAATATGTACGATTACATCATCATTGGCGCAGGTTCGGCAGGCTGCGTTCTCGCAAATCGCTTGACCGAAGACCCCTCAGTGTCTGTCCTCCTTTTAGAAGCGGGAGGCAAGGATACCAAAATGGAAATCCATATACCCGCCGCCTACGGGCAGTTGAACTATACCAACGTGGATTGGGGCTACTATACCGAACCGCAAGCCCATGTGGACGGCAGACGAATGTATCAACCACGCGGCAAAACATTGGGTGGCAGTAGCTCTACCAATGCGATGGCATATATACGTGGCAATCGCCAAGACTATAACGATTGGGCGAATATGGGCGCAAAAGGCTGGGATTATGACAGTATATTGCCTTATTTTAAGAAATCTGAAAACAATGAGCAATTTCAAAATGACTACCACAGCAAAGGCGGTTTTTTGAATATCACGCAAGCCACGCGCTACCGAACCCCTTTGGCAGATGCTTTTGTACAAGCCTGTGTCGAAAAAGGCATACCTGCCAATAATGATTTTAACGGCGCAGAACAAGAGGGCGCGGGTCTATTTCAATTCACCATTAAAGACGGCAAACGGCACAGCACTGCGCAAGCCTTTTTAGTACCCGTTTTGAATAGAAAAAACCTACAAGTGGTAACAAATGCCCACGTCAAGCGGATTTTAATTGAAAATGACAAAGCCATTGGTGTCGAAATTGAGCGCAATGGCTCTACGGATACCTTGAAAGTGAAACGAGAAGTCTTACTATCGGCAGGTGCTTTTGGGTCGCCGCAAATATTGATGCTCTCGGGTATTGGTTCAAAAGATGAATTAACAAAACATGGCATTTCTATAAAAAAAGAATTGGAAGGCGTGGGCAAAAACCTGCATGACCACCTCATGTTCGGTATCAGTGCTTTAACTTCGTGGAAAGGCACGATGAATGATGTTTTAA
>JAYVKQ010000178.1:0-2052 GCA_043768285.1 Saprospiraceae bacterium
AAAAAACAAACATACTATGAGAAAACTGTGACAAAGATATTTTGCTTTTTTTAATTTGCATCCTTTTGTACCCTTTTTTTTGTATATTATTTATTATGCGGTATCTTAATATAAGAATACGGATTAATGTGTTCTATTCCCTTGATTATCAATTATTTATGCCGTATATTTGCACAGGCTTATTTTTTTAAAAGCCTAATAGTATTCATTATGAACAAATTACGCATTGTATTTTTTATAATTTTAACAAATCCCACCATTTTTATAGCCCAAATATGTGACTATAAATTTGTATATGATACCGCCGTTGAGCGTACAACTGCCGTATATGTCCAAAATTTTGAAAATAGTGTCCAAACCCGCGCCGTTGTCAAAATTCCTGTTGTCGTTCATATTGTGTGGCGCACGCCCGAGGAGAATATATCGGATGCCCAAATTCAATCCCAATTGAACGTATTGAACCAAGATTTTAGAAAAAGGAATATAGATGCCAAAGATGTCCCTGGCAGCTTCAAAACCGTAGCGGCTGATTGCGAATTAGAGTTTTGCCTTGCTATGCGCGATTCTTTGGGGCGACCTACCTCGGGCATTGTGCGCAAACAAACCACTTTTGATAATGTAGGTACTGAATTTTCAAACAATCGCCGCCGTGTGTATTACAACGACTTGGGTGGTTCTCAAAATTGGCAACCAGACCTTTATCTCAATATATGGGTTTGCAAAATGGGCAGTATCATAGGTTTTGCCAATACGCCTATTACGGCAGCTATTGCCAAACCACTCGAAGATGGAATAATCGTGGATTATCGGGTATTTGGTACAACGGGTACTGTACCTGCCAATTCTCAAAACAATAAAGGGCGTACAGCGACCCACGAAATTGGACATTATTTCAATCTTTTACATATCTGGGGAAATACTGATACTTGCGATGATGATGATTTAGTTGATGATACGCCTAAACAAGAACAAGCCAATCGCGGTTGTCCCTCTTTTCCAAAAATCTCTTGTGGTGTAGGCAGTATGTTCATGAATTTTATGGATTATACTGATGATGCTTGCATGGGGCTATTCACCAACGGACAAAAAGCGCGGATGCTGGCTGCCCTCACGCAATTCCGCGCGGGTTTAATAAACAACGCTGCCACTTGCGAAACGGTTTCGACACAAGATATTGATAATCAAGTTTTTATATATCCTAATCCTGCATCTGACTATATTCATATTGATTGGAAAAATAAAACGGCACTTTCTAAAAATATTACCCTTTATGATACCTTTGGGCGTTTGGTTTTTTCAAAAAAGGTAGAAAATAGGGAGGGGGTAAACGTTTTGCCTGTCGGCGGGTTTTTGAATGGGGTTTATATATTGAGATTGAACTTTGATGATAAAATATTAGTTAGAAAAATTATTATTTCAAATTAAGTAACGTTAGAAGCTGTTTCCGAAACATTTTTTAGCTGTGAGGTAGCTAAAATACTGAGGGGGTACACTATATAAAATCCCAACAAAACCCTATATTTGCCCCTTCAAAATCAAGCCTACAAATACTATCGTGAAAATCCTCGTTTTGGCTTCTCGTTTTCCGTATCCACTTGAAAAAGGAGATAAATTGCGCCTCTTTCATCAAATTCGTGAGTTGTCTTATACACACGAAATCGTGTTGTGCGCTTTGCACGAGCAAGCGGTGCAAAAAACTGATTTTCAAGAAGTTAAACAGTATTGCTCTGCCATATATTTGTTCCCATTTTCTAAAATATTGAATATTTTGTCTGGAATACTGAGGGGGGGTATGCCTTTCACAGTGTCTTATTTTTTTAATATAAGTATTCAAAAAAAGATAGCTCAAGTTATTGAAAAAGAGCAACCCGACCATATCTACTGCCAACTCATTCGTATGGCAGAATATGCTAAAAATTTAGCTATACCCAAAACTCTGGACTATATGGATGCCTTTTCGTTGGGGCAAAAACGCCGCGCAGAAAGTGCTTTTTTGCTCCTAAAACCTTTTATGCATTATGAAGCCAAATTGTTGAAAAACTATGAAAAAAA
>JAYVKQ010000179.1:0-2343 GCA_043768285.1 Saprospiraceae bacterium
GCAAGACCCTAATTTGCCGTTTTTATACGTACAATTGGCGAATTTTATGGATGTTAATTATCTGCCTTCTGAAAGCCAATGGGCAGAATTGCGGGAAGCACAGCGTTTGGCACTATCCGAACCCAATACAGGCATGGTCGTCACAACCGACTTGGGCGAATGGAATGACATACACCCCCTCAGTAAAAAACCGATTGGTGAACGTTTGGCATTAGCGGCGCAGAATATTGCTTATGGCGATAAATCGGTTGTGCCTTCGGGACCTATTTTTAAATCAGCCAATATTGAAAACAATCAAATCCGCTTGAAATTTGACCATATTGGCGGTGGCTTAATGTCAAAAGACGGAGAAGATTTGCGGTGGTTTGCGATAGCGGGTTTTGATAAAAAATATGTTTGGGCAAAAGCGGTGATTGAAGGTAGTGAAATCCTTGTTTCAAGTGAAAAAATACAGACCCCTCAGTATGTGCGTTATGCGTGGCAAGATAACCCCGATGGTGCAAATTTATACAATAACGCAGGTTTACCCGCTTCGCCTTTCACCACCGAGCGCAATACTTTAGACCCCAGTAAAACATGGCAAGGTAAAAAATGCGCTGTCGTCTTGACGTATGACGATGCATTAAATGTGCATCTTGATAACGCCATTCCTGCCTTAGATAGTCTTTCATTAAAAGGCAGTTTTTACCTTCCAGGTGCTTTTGATGGCTGTAAAAAACGCCTAAAAGATTGGCGCAAAGCTGCCGAAAAAGGGCATGAATTGGGCAATCACACCTTGTTTCACCCTTGTGATGGCTCAAAAACAGGGCGCAGTTGGCTCACACCAGAACGTGATATGAGTAAATACACCCTCCAACGCATGACCGATGAAATAAAAGCAACCAATATTTTATTGGAAGCAATTGACGGTAAAAACAAGCGCACTTTCGCCTACACGTGCGGGGATATGACGATAAATGGTAAAAATTTCATGGATAGTTTGCGAAATGATTTTGTCGCAGCAAGAGCCGTCCGACATGAAATGCACCCCCTCAATGAAGTGGATTTATACAACGTAGATTGTTATGCGATTAACGGTGAAACGGGCGTACAAATGATTGAGTTAGTGAAAAAAGCAATAAATGAGGGCAAATTATTGGTGTTTTTATTTCATGGTGTCGGTGGCGAACATGGCTTAAATGTGGATTTACAAGCCCATCGGGAATTGCTTTATTTTTTGAAAAATAGTGAAAAGGATGTATGGGTTGCGCCTATGATTGAGGTGGCGGAGCATGTTAAAAAATTGCAAGTGCAGGAGAAGAAATAAATAGAGTTTCATTTTTTGAATAAAACCCTTATTTTTGTCAAAAATATAAAAAAATGGAAGCAATACCAACCATAGATAGTCAAAGCCTTTTGCGTGATGCAGATAGAATGCCTGTGACTGAATTGGAGCGATTTCTGAAAGACATCAATGCGTTGTTGCGCAGAAAAAAAACGCAGGATAAAGCCTTGCGGGAGCGTCAACTTTTGCATAAAATAAACAGAACAGTTTTAAATGCTATTCAAACAGAACGCTACCATATTTTGGTTGAAAAATTAGAATTGGGTACAATGACTGATACCGAACATTCCGAATTCGGTCTTTTAGCCGACCACGAAGAAAAACTACGCAACCAACGGGTAAAATACATGATTGAATTAGCCCAACTTCGAGACATTAGCCTCTCGCAAGTTATGACATCGTTGGGTTTAATACCGCTTAATCATGCCTAAAATTTATATTCCTGTCGCTATCCAACGAGCAATCCTTGAACTGTCACAAGGTCATTGTGAATACTGTGTTATCCCTTCTAATTTTTCAACGGACTTTTTTCACAACGAACACATTGTCCCGCTTATCCTCAACGGTACAACAGAATTAAAGAATTTAGCACGGAGTTGTGGTCTCTGCAACAACAATAAACGAGATAAAATCACACATATTGACCCTTTGACCAAGCAAATTGTCCGCCTTTTTCACCCTCGCCAAGATATTTGGACAGACCATTTTCAATGGAGTGATGACGATTTATACCTTGATGGTATCACGCCAATTGGACGTGCTACGATTGATTTGTTAAAACTTAATCGTAGTAATGCCATAAATTTGAGGAAGTTGTTAAAAATGGCTGACTTACATCCACCCTATTTTACAATTAAGAAAAGATAAACTCAATTGTACACCAATTGAGTTGGCTAAAAAAGAAGCTGAAAACTACTTAAATAAGAGGTATTAGTAAAGCCTTATTTCACAATCAAGAAAAGATAGGGGATGTAAATTGTGTCGGCAGTGCCGACACTACTCACAAACGCATCTCACAC
>JAYVKQ010000180.1:0-5343 GCA_043768285.1 Saprospiraceae bacterium
TACCAAAATCCTTTGAACACTAATGATGACCAATTAACTATGTTTTGCAAAATCTCTACCAAAAACGAAATAATTTGTTTAAACAAGTTTTTTTTAACCGTGATATTTCTGTGAAACTCTTATTGCAACTTTGTCTTGTCTGAAATAACTTTGGGATAAAGTCCCTTTTGGTTGTTTGAAAATGTCTTGATAGGTAGAGTCGTAAACTATGGTTCATTTTTATTACGTAAATTGAAAAGGATAGAAAAAGTATATTTTATTTATCGAGGCATTTTCATTTTTTGACAACATTCATGTAAGATAACCTACAAATTTTAGTCTAAACTCTTATTGTACGCATATGAACTCAATCATTCACAGTACACAACAAACGCTTCATGAGTTGAATCAAGTGATGCGCCAATTGAGCGATGCGCAGTTTTCAACGTGCTTGCCCATATTTTCGGGGTCAAGTATTGGTATGCACGCACGCCATATTATTGAGTTTTATCAATGTCTATTACATGATAACGGCATTGCCGAAGGTGTGAATTATGATAAGCGCAATCGTGATATGTTGCTCCAGACCAATCGCACCTATTTCAATACCGTTGTGGATATTATCATAGAAAAATTAGAAAAAACACAGCATCAAATATTAAACACCCCCCTCAGTATTTTTTCGGAAAATGAGGGAGATATGCCTATCCCGAGCAGCTTTGGGCGCGAGTTACAGTACAATTTAGAGCATACCGTCCATCATGCTGCCCTTATCAAAATCGGCATTTTAAGCCAAATACCTGATGCTGATATACCGACAACCTTTGGCGTGGCGGCTTCTACTACCCGATATAATACACAAAAAATACAATCAGCATAATGTGTACGCTTACTTTTTATCCAAAAAAAAATGGCTCCGTGATATTCACTTTCAATCGCGACGAGCAGCCTAATCGCTCATCGGTAGTGGTTGTGGAGGACAAAAACGAAGGTGTAATTTATCCAAAAGATAGCTTACACAATGGCACTTGGCTTTTGGTAGATACGCATAAAAAACGGGTGACGTGCTTATTGAATGGAGCATTTACGCGCCACCCACGCCAATTGCCATATCGAAAAAGCCGAGGTTTGGTGGTGTTGGATACAGCACGATTCGAGCATATAGACGCTTTTTTTGCGCATTATGATTTCGATACTATTGAACCTTTTACGATGGTAGTTTGGGAGCGCAATACCCTCACAGTAGCGCGCTGGGATGGTACTTTGATACATATCGAAAAACCGCATCCCGCACACCCGCATATGTGGTCGAGTTGTACTCTATATGATACCGAAAAGCAAAAAGAACGTGCTTACTGGTTTGCAGAATGGCAAGCTGAATTGCCTAAAAACGAAGCCGCCGCCGCTGATATATGGCAATTTCATCAACGAGGGGGGCAACATGACTGCGAAAATGCCCTGTGCATGACCCGCAAAACGGGCGTAGAAACGGTTTCTTCTTCACAAATAATTATGACTGACAACAACTTAAAATTTCTATATTATGAGTTCAGAAATAATGTCTCCTACGACCAAGAATTTAACTTACAATCCCAACCAATTGGGGAGTTTTTCGGTTGAAAATAAGGAAAAAAACGCCTCGTTATTGACTTTATTTGGTAAGTGGATTCAAGAAATAAAAGATAAAAAATGGTTTATTCGCTTAACCCACAAGGAGTTTTGGGATATGCCCTATCTCTATCCTTTGATTGTGTTCAGCTATCCCTATTGGGCATTTCGGGCAAAATCGTGGTTGTTTTTTACCGCCGCCAATCCGGGTATCGAAACGGGTGGCATGACTGGCGAAAGCAAAGCCAAAATAAATGATATGATACCCCCCCCCTATCGCCCACAAAATGTACTGATTTCAGCAAACGAACCGCGCACCACATGGCAAACGCGCCTCGAAAAAGCGGGTATCAAGTTTCCATTAATCGCCAAACCCGTTGTTGGGGCGCGGGGTCTGATGGTCGAAAAATTACAAGATATGGCAACTCTTGATGCCCATATAACGCGTTTTGGCGTTGATTTTATGATTGAAGAATTTATAGATTATCCCATCGAAGCAGCCGTTTTATATTGGAAAAACCCCATTACGGAGCAAAGTGGTATATCTTCTATCACAATAAAAAAATTTTTGACCGTAAAAGGTAATAACCAAGATACCGTTCGGAATTTATTGAAACAAAATTTTAGAGGTATTTTGCAAATTGAGCGTTTGGATAAAGAAAAACCCGCGTTAATGAATAGCGTTCCAAAGTGCGGTGCCGAAATAGTGGTCGAACCCATCGGCAATCACTGTCGCGGCACAACATTTTTGAATGGCAATCATTTGATAAACGGCGATATGGTCAAGGCATTTGATACCATTCAAAGCCATTTAGGTGAATGTTATTTTTATCGTTTGGATTTAAAAACACCCACAATTGACGACCTACAACACGGGCGAAATATCAAAATTTTGGAAATAAACGGCGTAGGTTCAGAACCCGCACATATATATGACCCGCAATATCCACTCTGGAAAATATGGCGCGATACATGGTTGATGTGGCGCAAAATATACGAAATCGGCGAAGCCAACCATTTTCTCGGCGTACCCTATCAAACGTATTCGGAATTTAAAGAATATGTGAAAACACAAGATAGATATGTGAAAGCAGGGGAGCAGTAAAAATACTTCATACTTCATACTTCAAAAAAATGCCTTCAATTACATCAGAAATAACCCTCGGCATCACCAGTAGTTTTATGGGAACGCTGCCATTGAGTATGCTCAATATGAGCATCTTGCAACTGAGCCTTGACGGAAAATACAGGGCGGCATGGGCGTTTTTGATGGGCGCGGCGTTGATAGAATTTTGCCAAATAGTGCTTACCCTCATAGGTATGCAATGGCTATTGACGATACCCCATTTAACGGCGATATTGACGTGTGTTTCGATACCTATTTTATTGATTATTGGTATAAAAACGTGGAAAACGCCTACAAAAGAGATAGAAATTGACAAATTGCCCATAAACAGCAACATCTCAAAAACCGATATTTTATATCAAAATACCCCCTATTTTCGCAATGGTTTTATACTCAGCGCGATGAATGTGATGACCTACCCGTTTTGGCTTTTGTGGGGCAATGTGTTTGTGCAAAATGGTTGGCTGACCCCTCAGTATTCAGACATTATGGCGTTCTCATTGGGGGCGTGTATTGGTACGGTAGGTGCGTTTGGTAGTTTTATTATACTCGGCAAATTGATACATCCGTATCTAAATACCGTTCAATCGCGCTTCAATCAGGTATTAGGCGCGACGTTTGTAGGTTTTGCCTGTGTTCAGTTATTCAAATTAATGGATTTTAAATTTTAAAACGATGAAAAAATTAGTATTTGCTTGCCTATTTATTGTAGCAAATTGGGTGGTTATCCATGCGCAAAAGCAAATTAATCCCGATTTCAATTTAACACAAAGCGGTATCGCCATTCAAGGATATGACCCCGTAGCTTATTTCACTGCCAATAGAGCCATGAAAGGAGACACAACATTTACCACAAATTTTGAAGGGGCAATATACTGTTTTGCTAATGCAGAAAATAAAATCATGTTCTTAAAATCGCCTGACAAATATGCACCCACATACGGCGGATGGTGCGCCTACGCTATGGGCGAAACGGGCAAAAAAATAGACATCAATCCCGAGACTTTTAAGGTGTTTGATGGTAAACTTTACCTTTTTTACAATGCTAAAAAGGTGAATACCTTGACTTTATGGAATAGCAACGAAGCAACTTTGAAAATGAAGGCTGATGAGCGTTGGGGGAGCTATATGGACAAGCCATAGTGCCGATTGAGACAACCCTTAACATATTGATTATCAAATATTTATACCCCTCAGTATTTTTACTCAGCAATTCAGCATATGAACAAACAAGGCATTTGTGTATTGGTTTTCATATCGGCAGGGCGATTGAAATCGCCCTGCCGATGCCACTACAAAGTTCATATACGGATTGCTGATTTTTACTAAAAAAACAATACATGACATTACTAAAACTATATTTTATTTTATTTTTTATCCTAATAAGTCATAGCCTTTTTGGGCAAAAAGACACGCTTGCCAAAAAGACCAATGGCTTCAAAGTCATCGGTTTGCCCGTGGTTTTTTACACGCCCGATACCCGTATTGGGGCTGGGGTAGGGGGCTTGGCGACCTTCAATTTCAAAAGTGATAGTATTGGGGCGCGGCGTAGTAGCGTGACAGTTGGGGCAGTTTATACCCAACTCAATCAGATATTGCTGTATTTCCCATTTCAATTATTCCCAAAAAATCAAAACTATTGGCTGGGTGGTGAAGTCGGTTTTTATAAATATGTCTATAATTTTTTTGGAACAGGGAATGATTATGCGCCAGAATATAAAGAAAAATTTGATGCCACATATCCCCGCGTGCGGTTTAGCGCGACCAAGCAAGTGAAGCCACATTTATTTATGGGTGTGCGCATTGGCTACGAGAATTTTGATTTTACAAGGGTAGATTCGGGCGGCATTTTGGATAGAATGTTGGTGACAGGCTCGAAAGGTGGACGACATGCGTGCTTGGGTTTTCAAGTTAATTATGATACCCGCGATGCTTTATTTTCACCAACAAAAGGGTGGGTCGTGGAATCGTATATCTATAATGCAGGCAAATATGTGGGCGGTGATTTTAATTTTCAACGTTTTTTCTTAGATGCGTCTCATTATGTGGCAGTAGGCAAAAAGGGCGTATTGGCATTTAATGGGGCATTGGTTTTGTCAGCAGGAAATGTGCCGTTTCATCAAATGCCTGTGATAGGTGGCACAAAGCGATTGCGCGGTTATTTTGAAGGAAAATACAGTGATAGAAACCTCGCTGTGCTTCAAACGGAATACCGCACACCGATATATGGTCGTTTCGGAGCAGTTGTTTTTGGCGGCATTGGGGAAGTGGCTTCAACGCCTTTGGGTTGGTCGTTTGGTACTATTCGACACAATTATGGGGCAGGTTTGCGCTTGATGCTTGATAAAACGCAGCGCATTAATATTCGAGCGGACTATGGATTTGGCTACAAATCAAGAGGCTTTTATGTGACGATTGGGGAGGCGTTTTAGAGTATATTAACCACAGATGACACTAATTAAACTGATTTATATTGTTTTGTAAATCATGTTTAAATCAGTTTAATCAGTGTCATCTGTGGTTAATAAGTAGCATATGGGCAATATGGTAGCATCGGCAGGGCGATTGAAATCGCCCGCTATTGATTTTGACCACGAAAACCCATTAATAGGGGGCGATTTCAATCGCCC
>JAYVKQ010000181.1:0-3512 GCA_043768285.1 Saprospiraceae bacterium
GAATTGATAGAAATTATTATATAATTCAACATTTACGCCATATGTGAATCTATAATTTTGACAATAATATGTCACTCAAAATGAAAAAGGCTGCCAATTATGGCAGCCTTTTTCATTTTGAGTGGCGAAATCAAATAATGCAAATAATGCCACTTTCATATTTTAATGATTAAAAAATTCATGAAGGTTTTTGATTTTCTTTATGTGAAAAATTTTAAATTTTTCACATAAAGAAAATCAAAAACAGCCCCCGTCCTGCCCTATTAGCTCAACACTGGCTGCGGCACAAAAGGCTCTTCTACATTCGATTTATGTGACATCAACACACGGGTAATTTTATCCACCATTTCTTCTGGTGAGAATGGCTTACCGATGTGGTCGGTCATACCGAATAGTTGCGCTTTCTCCTTTTCCGTTACGTAGGCAGAAGCAGTTAAAGCAATAATAGGTAAGGTAGATTTTGTAGTATCTTTCATGCGGCGAATCTCAGCAACAGCATGGTAGCCATCCATTCGCGGCATTTGAATATCCATCAAAATTAAGTCAAAATCTTCTTTTCCGAGTGTTTCAAGACCTTCAACACCATCATTTGCAGCTCTGACGAATACACCTTTTTTCTTCAACATATTCACAACCAACATCTGATTGACCTTATTATCTTCGACCACCAATATACGTTTACCTTCTAAAAAGTTATTGTAATACATCGGTACTGACCCCTCAGTATTTTGAGCATCAGTAAGGGCTTCCACAATTTTAAATGGTAAAAACATAGTAACAATCACTTCATCTTTAGTCTGTACAGCATGAATAGAGCCATTTTGCAACTCCACCAAGCGGCGTGCAACTACCATTTCCATATCCTTAGAATTAAGCGTTTCTAAGAGTTCTCGGTTTGTTGGTTTGTTAAATAACATATCAATCAATTTGTAATTGATATTATCGCCTTGGGCTTGAATATCAACTTTCAAAGTCAATTCGTTATCAATCACCTCATTACGCAATATATTTATTCTGATTACACCGGAAGGCATATCGCGTTTCATATTTTTGACGATATACATCAATACTTGATTGAATCGGGCAGGATCGCCTTTTAGTTCATTCGGTATGCGACTGTCAATGCTAAATTCGTAAGTAAACTCTTTAGAAGGTTTCAATTCTTTTTTAACATCTTGAATTGCATCGTCGGTGCTAAAATCAATGGTTTCAATCGAAATTTTACTCGCTTCTATTTCTGAGTAATCCAAAACATCGTTAATCAAAACTAAAAGATTGTTGGCAGCATATTGCAAATTTAAGATATGGTCGCGTTGGTCGCGGCGTGGTTTTTCGTTCATAATAGCTTGCGCCAAACCCACAATACCATTCAACGGCTGACGCATTCTTTCGGTGATTTGCGCCAAATAATTATCTTTATTGAACAAAGATTTTTGAGAATTTTCGCGTGCCGAAATCTCACTTACCAATTGCGCATTTAGATAATCTAATTTACCATTTTTATCTTGTAACTCTTGATTAGCAAAATTCATTTCCACATTTTTACGCGCAATTTCGTCATTCTGGGCTTGAATAGTACCATTCATTTGCACCAATTTTTCGTTGTCTTGTTGCTTTTGGCGATAGCTTTTGAAAACGAAATAAATAGCTGCACCCGCGCAAGCTACTAAACCGATTAACAACCAACGTATCATCATTTCCGTTGATTTTTCTTTTTCTAAAACAGCTAATTGGCGGGTCTTTTCTTTGACAGAATATTCAGATTCGTACTTAGTTGTCAACTCTAACAACGACGCTGCCTTTTGTTGATTGAATAAGCTATCTTTACTAACACTATATGCTTGTGACAGAGAATAGGCTTTCGGAAAATTACCCATTTCGCTGAACGCATCAGCCATATTTCTATACAAATCTGGAACACCAGGCTGTACTTTGATACCCCTCAGTATATCCCCGCATTTTTCAAAATTTTGCTCTGCTTGACCTCTATCACCCATTTTCAAAGCAATTTTGCCTTGCAAATTAAAGGCACGTGCAGTGCCAAATTCATTATTTTGTTGCTGGAAAGCACTCAAAGCATTACCCGCATTTTCGGCTGCTAAGTCGTTGTCTTCCAAAGCATTATATATTTGAGCAATGTTCAAATAATCTTCACCTACGCCATCAGCATCTTCCAAATTACGGTGAAAATTTAGAGACGCATTGAAGTAAGTCAATGCACCATCATTGTCACCATATTCGGCTACTACTTTGCCGAGATAGGCAGCAGTACGGGCAGCTTTTTTCAAATCCTGAACATTTTCAGCCCAAATTTTCAAAGCTGTATCATATTCAGATATGGCTTTCCCTAATACTTTTTTGGATAAATAAAAATCACCTAAATTCTCATGAATTTCGGCAGCTACTGCAAAATTGGGTGCAGCATCCAGCAAAGCCAACGCTGTATTGAAGTTCTGTAAAGCATTTTCTTCATTGCGTTGCAAAAAGAACACCTTACCAATGTGGTTTTTGGTGTACGCGCTACCAACCTTATCACCCGCAGCATCTTTAATGCGTAGGGCATCCACGAAATAATTCATGGCGTTGGTGTAGTCAAAACGTGCAGCTGCAATGGCTCCCAGATTGTCAAAAGCACCCGCTTTATCGGGGTCACTCTTGCTTTTTTGAGCCATTTCGAGGGCTTTGAGCGCAGCATTTTCGGCATCATTGAGATTTTTATTCTCGATTTGAGATTTAGCTAAGGTGTTTAGTTTGGTAATTTTCTCCTTATCGTTGCTGCTTTCAGCTAAGATAGCCTTCATCTCAAGGTTATCATTAAAAGCACGCAAGGTGAATGTAGAAAAGAAAAGAAAAGCGAATAACAGTCGATTTTTTAGCATAGCGATAGTTAAAGTATGTCACTAAATAATTATGATAATTAATCATATATTGCTACTAATAACATACTAAAAAATATTTAACTACCTAATTTTCGAATGCTTTTGTGACAGGATTAAAGGTTTATTTCGGTGTTTTCCTTTTCGGCTTTATTAACAAAAATGCTAAAAAGTGTTTTCCCATAATTACGAACTTGTAAAAAATTAGGGTGCTTTTCAAAATGGTGATTAGGGTTGTGCTCCAACACGAACCAGCCTTCCCCCCTCAGTATTTTGCGTTCAAATATCTTATCTGGAATAGTATCCAATGCACCCAAACCATAGGGCGGACCCGCAAATATATAGTCATATTGCTCATAAGCACGCTCAATAAACTTAAATACATCACCCGGTACAATATGAATACAATCTTCAATTTTAAGATGTTGCGCCGTCTTGCGTACAAAATCTACGGCAGGTCCGTGTTTATCCACGTAGGTCACATCTTTACACCCCCGCGAGATAAATTCGTAGGTATGATTGCCTGTGCCACCAAACAAATCCAGCACTTTCAACTCTTCAAAATCAAAATTATTATTCAATATATTGAAAAGACCCTCTTTTGCAAAGTCGGTTGTCGGGCGCGTAGGCCATTTA
>JAYVKQ010000182.1:0-20754 GCA_043768285.1 Saprospiraceae bacterium
GTAAACAAAAAGCCTTTCTGCACAGCAAAAAGGCTTTTTGATTGAAAAATACTGAGGGGTCAAACCCTACTTCTCCACCTTCACCCTTACCCCCTCCGAATGGCTCGTAAACTCAGGTGCATACATACACTGAATTGTCGTCACGCCATTTGAAAAATCGCCTTTGTGGGTCACAACTAAGGGATATTCAAAGACATATGTGCCTTTGGGCAGACGGTCAATGAAGAAATTGGTGCTTGCGTCTTTGGTGCTTTCGTAGTAGCCTAAGCCGGCTTGCCATTTGTATTGGCTCAATACATTGGTTGGCTCGAAGCCACTTGCCCGCATATCTTTGAGGTGGATATATTCCATATCTCTATCCACGCGCAACTCAATTCTGACCTTGATTTTGTCGCCAGCACTGAGGGGTGTCCCTTCTTTTATCGGGGATATGGATTTGCCTTTATCGCCATACGTTTCTTTGAAAAGTTGCTTATCCAATTTCAAAGGCGTTTCTTTGAAGATTTTGGTTTTATCTAAATTTTCAAAATATTGCCAATAGATTGCGCCCCAACTGACTACGGAATTAGGGTTTTTTACTTCAATATCACCCATTTTTGCCGAAATATCTTCGGGTTTGTAGGTGGTTTTGAAATAGCCTGTTCCCGCTTCTTTTTGCATTTTTGAGACATCTATTGCCTTATCTGCCATTTTTATATCCACGTCTTTATCTTCTAACAACCAATTATTGCCTGTTTTCAAAAGAGCATAAACGGCACTGGCGGTGGCTTTTGTCGTCTTCCAAGCGTTGGTTTGCTTGTTTTTCAAGAGCCATACTTTGAGGTCATCAACGGCTTTGGTGTCGCCTACTTCGTTGAATAATTCTATCATCAACGAGTGCGTTTCTATTGGCATTTGATACCAATAGTAGCCGTTTTCATTTTTCCAATACATACCCAATTCTTCGCTGTTCAATGACCGTTCTTTTAGGCTTTTCACAATGGCATTGGTGGTGCTTTCTTTGCCATAGCGTTTTAAAGCCAAGGCAATCAAGCCTTGCTCATATTGCGATTTTTGCAACCAATATTTCTCAATTTGCCCTACAAAATAGTTGAAAATTGTAGGATTTGACTGCGCATTTTTGAAAAATGAACGGGTATAAAGATAATGCACAATGATATTGCTCGTATGGTCGTCTTCTAATTTAGTACGTCCTTTTGCTACTTCTTTTTCTATTTCGGCATAATATTCTGCAACTCTGGCATCACAATACGCAATAGATTTATCAATCATTGCCATCGTTTTATCGTCATTTCTAAGCGTTTTTACGCCCAAAGCATCTAAATGTCCGAAGCCTTCGGTGATATATTGCGAGATATACCAATCGTCACGACCACCGGGGAACCATGCAAAACCGCCGTTGGATAGTTGGCGTTCCTGCATTTTTTTAATCGCCGTTTGCGCTTCCGAAGCCATTTTATTGAGGTCGAATAATAAGCCGATATTTTTCTTTTGCACTTCCTCATTTTGCGCTGCCAAAACCCACGGCGTTTCTTCCAACAATGCTGATTTGAGTTCTTGATTTTTACTCAAATTGCTTTGGAGTGCGGTAATATCCACATTTTTCCAACGCTCAAAAACGGATTTGATTTTGGGTTGGCTATTGGCTACGTCTGTCGCTAAAGTATTGGCATAGAAGCGGCTGAATATCTGTTCGGTACAGTCGTAAGGATATTCCATCAAATACGGCAGAGCTTGCACGGCATACCATGCAGGATTTTGGGTAAATTCTAAAGTCAATTTATGGTGTTGCAACGTCGTAGAATTGGCTTCTTTCAACGCCTTAAATTCAAACTTTTTGGTAGAACCCGCCCGAACACTGAGGGGTATCGTTTCTGTCACCAACATACGATTGGTCAAAACAGGCAAGGTACTTTCTTCGCCATCGCTGAAATTGCCCGCCCTTGCGATGATGCGATACGTCACTGCTTGCACCTTGCCCGTTGGGATTTTCAATTTCCATGTCACAAGGCTCGATTGCCCTTCTTTAGTTTCAAAAGGCACTTCAAATGCTTTGTTGTCAAGGGCAATATCTATCGGCTGCATCGTCAAACCATCGAATAATTGCAAAATGGCAGACCCCCTCAGTATTTGACCACTTAGATTGCTCACTTTTGCCGCAAATTCTATCGCATCGCCCTCACGCAAAAAACGGGGTGCATTGGGGAATACCATCAATTCCTTTTGGGTCACGATTTCCTTTTGTGTCATACCCACTTTGAGGTCTTTGGTATGCGCCAAGCCTAAAAATTTCCACCGCGTCAAGGCTTCATTCATCTTAAATTTGATGATTATATTGCCTTCATTGTCCGTCATCAAATTCGGTAAAAAGAATACTGTTTCGTTTAGGTTGGTGCGGACTTTGGTGGGGTTTGATGCTGATTTGTTATTTAATCCATCAGCATAATCCCCTAATTTAGCTTTTTTATAATTCGGGTCTAAGTCATGATTAACTTCTTTAGCAAAAGTACCTGCCATATTTGCTTTTATTACAACTCTATCTATTGTAAGATTTGCAGAAGCATCCTCAGCCACAACTGGTGGTGTATATCTCATAGTAGGTGATGGAGTATTTGCAGACATTGGCATAGCGGCGCGTGAATACACAACTTGACCTCCTTCATAAAAACTAAACCCATACCAATTCAAAGCCCGATAAGCTCTATTTTCCTCACTATTATCATTGACCCCCTCAGTATTGTGATAGAAATTTTGCCATTCAACTTGCTGAAAAGTATTGCCGACAAAACCCCTTTGCGGGTAACGGGTTGGATATAAATCCATTGCCCAATTGTTTACGGCAAATTGGTCGAGCGAAGCATCGTACATGGCAGCCACCATTTCGGCAGCCACTCTATCCTTGTTTTCACCCGTTATTTTTAAACGCCATTCTTCCTCTTGCCCGGGTTGCAATTTATCTCTAAACGTTTGATATTCAATGTTTAACTCCTTATTTGTGTAAGGCACATTCACCGTTTGGGTGGTGCTTGCAAAGCGGTTATTTTTCACATAAGTGATATGATAAAAAATATTTCCCCTATCGGCTTCTTCTATCTTAAATTTCATTTTTTGAAAACCCGATATATCCATCCAGTTTTGGGTTTCAATTTTCCCATCGCGTTCTATTTCAAACAGCACCTTCAACATTTCCTCCGAAGTACCGACAAAAAACGTGGCTTCCTCATAGGGTTTATAAGTATCTTTTTCAGACACTATAAAAAAGGATTTGTTAATTGGCACGAGTTGGTCATCGGCATCATAGAGCGTAAAATGCTCAATCGTTTCTACTTTTTCGCCTGTTGCATCTTGCGCAGTGAGGGTCATGCGATACGCACCCGGCTCCCAATTGCGCATATCGGGAATGGTCAGCACATTGCCATTTTTACCGACTGGCGATATGGTTTGCAGCTTGCCCGTATATATCTTGCGCTTGGTTGCCCAGTTTTCTATTTTGTCCTCGTTGTTGTAGGCATATAGTGGAAAAAGGCGTATAAACTCTTGTTTTTCAATAACTTGCGTATCGGGCGTTTCCCAATATCGGCTCACATAGGGGCGGCGTGGCGAGGTCAAAAGGTCAATTTTAATATCCACTTTTGTTGCCAAAGGTTGCCCATTGTGGTTGTTGGCATTGATTGCCATTTTTTGAAGACTGCGGCGGTTTTGCATATCGGGTATATCAATGCCCAAAACCAACGCCGTATAACCAATCGTCACGTCCGTTTGTGTTGAATGTGTTTCGCCCGAAATATCCGTCACATCGGCATATATCGTATAATTGAAAACAGGTTTTTGCTTGGCAGGTATCGCCTTATTCGGTATCGCTTTGAACGGTATCGTAAAATCACCATTGGCATCGGTCACAACATCGCCGTGCGCAATTTCTTGGCGGCTGTCGCCCCACGGGTTCCAAATTTTTTCGTAATCACCCCGCCAATACGGGAAACGCACTGTGCGTACCACACGGTATTTCACCTTCGCGCCGTCAATATTCGACCCCGCAAAAGCCTTCGCGTTGCCCTTCACTTTTGCTTCTTGATTGAGCAACACATCCCCCTCCAAAGGCAGTAATTTTACCTCAAATTTAGGGCGTTTGTATTCCTCCACGCGGATGCCATGACTACTGTTATTAATATCAGAATTGATGGACATATAGCCCAAAAGTCCACTCGCAGGAGCTGTAAAAGAACCGGTGATAGTGCCAAATTCGTTAGAAGTCAAGGCAATATCAGCAATTTTTTGACGATTTACGTCCAAAAACGTGATAGTCGTCTTTTTATTCGCCATGATGCTTGGCTTGCCTTTTCCATCTTTTTCTAATACAATGCCTTTAAAATAGATGGTTTGGCTTGGGCGATATAT
The DNA here is from genome assembly GCA_043768285.1 of Saprospiraceae bacterium. Lineage (GTDB taxonomy): Bacteria > Bacteroidota > Bacteroidia > Chitinophagales > Saprospiraceae > JAAFJT01. Next base: position 4,399 of record JAYVKQ010000182.1, read on the forward strand.
CGCTCTATCCGTAAAGAACTGCACGAACTGATGCGTCTTATTTTCATCACGATTGTAACTATAAAATGATATGCCATCGTTGGTATCGAGGGTGTCTTTGCCAAACATAAATTTGACATTATAATAGCTACCACTTTGCAGTTTAGGATTTAAAAAACCTTTGGCATCACTGACCGTAGTAGCCGATTTGATATATTCCTCTTGGCGTTTTTCAGCATTGTATCTTTGTAGAAAAAACTCGGCAGTTACACCTTTTTGAGGCAAGCCCGACGTTCTATCCATCACGATATATTCCGCGCCGTTGCTTTCTTCGCCGCGCTGTACGTAGGCAATATTCGACACATGGAAGCGATTATGCGTCACTTTTCCGCCATTTTGCATCTGAAAACGGGCATTATCGGCAGCGATGAGGATATAACTACCCAACGGTAATTTGTCAATTTTCGTTTCAGTCGTGTGGATATGATAGTCCTTTTCGTTGGGCAAAGTCACTGACCATGTTCTAAGTGCCGACAGACTATTGTAATAGGCTAACATAGCATCATCGTTCTCAAATTCCGTTTTCAGTTTTTTAGAAAACTTGATAATTTTGATATGCACTGTATCTACATTACGGAAAGTCAATTGCGTCAAAAGCGTTTTGTTCGGCACATTGACTTGCTCAATGCGCCCTTGTAAACTGGCTTCCGTAATATTATCCATCAAGGCGCGACAGGCTTTTACGCCGTAGGCTTTTGGATATTGTTGAATGGCAGCTTTGCAGAGTTCAATGGCTTTGCGGTAGGCGTTTTTATCAATTTTTTCTGGATTTGGCTTATATCTATCGCCTTTTTCCTTATATAATTGAGCAATTTTGTAGGAAATTTCCACAAACGCGGGGCTGTTTTTATGGCGTAATTGCAATGCTTCTAAAGCTTTTAAATACGCATTGTCCTTATCATCAATGGTAGAATGGCGGTGCATAAATGCCAAACGCTTCAAATCCACGTCAATTAGAGCTGCATTGTCTTTATCTCCTTGATGAAATTTGATAACCTCTTGCATCAATTTCAAAGCGATATATTTACCCGCCGCCGTATCAGTCGTTATAAATTTTAAATTATTAAATATCTCAACGGGCGCAAACGCATTTTCGTTATCAATTTCAAACGCATAGGCGGGTTTTGCCAAATATGATTTTTCATTGGTGAAAAAATCAATGGCGCGATGCGCTAAAAAATCGTAAAGCGTAGGACGTAAATTGTCAGACCCCTCAGTAGTGACGGCATCAAAATACTTGATAGGCACTTGTTGCGATTTTTTATCCTCAACACTTGCTTTATATAAGCGTGCAGCCTCGCCGTTCAACTTTTCAATATCCCAAGTGCGAATATCGTCTTGCTTAAAATCAACCGTAGTGGTGCGGTTGCGAAAACGCCACACGTTGTTTTCCAAATAGCCCGCATACATTTCAGCGAGCATGGATTGCAAAATCGGCTTTATCGGAAAGGTCTCTTTATCCACTTCGGCTTGCATTTGTGCCACCGCTTTTATAAAACCATCTTCCTCCAATTGCACCATATACTTCGATTTATAAATCAAAGTTTTGATGACCTGCGAAGGGTTGTCGTCCTTTTTAGCAACCGTATAAAGTGAGTCCACTTTAGCGAGTGCGGACTTCGGAAGTCCTTGATTTTCAAGGGCTTCAATCTCTTTCCATGTGTTTGGATAATTGCCGTTGTTAAAAGCCATCGGTTGTGCAGTACAGGCGTTGAGGACAAACGCCAATGATAAGGTGAAAAGGTATTTACTCATTTTTTGCTTAGTTAATATCATCTTTTGATTTCAGATTCCACATTTCAGGTTCCACATTCCAAATTTTAAGTATAAATCTTAAATCATGGAATTTGAAATCTGAAATTTGTAATATGAAATATAGAATTTGGCTTAAAAATATGCTTTTTATCAGTAAGTTACAATTTTTTGTAATAAAACGCTCATTTGGGCTTTGGTGATATAGATGCAGAAGGGTTGGAAATTCCATAAAATACTCCCGATTATATCGGGACAAGTTGAGGGGGTGTTGTCAAAGTGGTTGGTTTTGGGAATTTGTAACATAGTTTATACATTCATACGTAAAGTCTGTAAATATGTTAAAATATGTGGAAAATAAATTTTGGGGAGAAAAGGCGTTTACAAATAAAGCTGTTCATTGCGAGGGAAATCACTCACTTCGGGCAGCGTTTTATGCGAAATGAACAAAAGAAGGTTTTCGGCAAGGGTTTAGTAAACCGATGTTTGATTTTTTTTGCAAAAAAAATCAAACATCGGTTTACTAAACCCTTGCTGAAAGCCTTGTTGCAATGACAGCTTTTTTCTTTATTTTATTTCATCAAAACAACTCATTTTCTTATGAAAAATCTTGGATTGCACGTCTTTTATCTTCTTATTATTGGTGTTTTGGGTTTTCAATTATGGTCTAAAACGAGGAATTTTGAGAGTATGAATAATTATTCAGTTTCTACTTTCAAAGGTAGCTATGAAATGTCATTAGATGATAATATAATGTTGAGCGATGCTATTAGAAAGGCATCATTAATGAGCCCTAAATATGACAATTGGGTAAAACAGGCAAACGATGTAAAGAAAATTTGCAAATCCATAAATCATGATATTTCAAATGCAATACATCAATATTCTACAAAAAAACTATTGAATATTGGTGAAATTAAAAGTAAATGGACTGATTTACCTAAAAATCTTCAAATTGCAATGCAATATGATGATGCGCTTGACAAGCATTTATTACCAATATTTGATACTTTAAATAGAGCGATATTTTGGCAAAATTTTGAGAGAAATCCTGAATTATGTGCTTCTATTTTAAAAAACCAGATACAACATATTGAACGTATGCACCTAAATTATTTAATGGATAGATTTGGTTGTTTGCGGGGTATGCCAATAGATTTAGGTTTTCATGTAGGTATTGTGCCCAAAAGAACATCTTTAATAGAAAGTGATACGTTTGAAGCGGAGGTTCATTTTATCCGAACAGTATTGCCTAAAGTTGAAGCATTGACTTTGACTATTGATAATATTGAAGTACCAGTAGTAGATGGCTGCGCTCGCTTTTCAAGAATTGAAAAAAGCAAGGGATTAAAGAAAATAAGAGCTCGTGCTATACTTCCTAATATAGAAACAGGGGAAAGGCATTCTATAATTAGCGAATTTGAATATCATGTGCTTCCAAAATGCAGTAGGGATTGTCAGTGATGTACCCCTCGGTATTTTGTGCTATAAAAAATAACTTTCTATATTTTGCAATGATATATATGCGCCTTTAGCCGTACAATTTTGTACAATTTTAATTTTCAATTTTAAAATTGTACAAGATTAATAAGATTTTTGATAAGAGTTGGTTATTAATTCGTTGGTTTTCTTGTATATAAAAATAAAATATCTAAAAGCGAGTTGTGTATTTAGTTATTGTAAACTATATTTGCATTGACGGAATTGAATATCTATGACGAAACGAACCAATTATGACTATCCAAGAACTTAAAACGAAAGTTGCCTCGCTTGAAATGTCTCTTGAATTTATGCGTATAAACCAAGCCGATTTCATAAAGCAAATGGGAAAAAGACGTTATGATGATTTATTAAATGATGTCCTCGACCAATATAGGCATTACAAAAATTTATTAAATAAAAAAGAAAATAACACATGATAGCTCAAAATCACGAAGCATTTATGACAAAAATGAGCCGCATTAAAGATAAAAGTGAACAAATGCAGCTTATGAAAACGTATTGGGCAAGCTTTCCACCAGACGAGTTTATAGCTTTTATGACTACGAATATGTCAGAAATTGGTATTGGCTTGCAATCAGTATTGGCTTCAGATACGCTTACTGATAGTGATAAAAAAAACCTCAATATTGCTTTTGATAAAAGTATTTCCTCTGTAAAAAAGATGAAAAGTGAACCTATATCTGTATGATATATAATTGCCGCGTAATTTGAATTTTTTATTTTACTCCACATACAAAACCAACCCCTTCAAATAACTCCCCTCTGGGTGAAAAATATTGACAGGATGGTCGGCGGGTTGGGTCATACTGTGCATCACTCGGATTTTTCTGCCCGCTTCAATTGCCGCTGCTACTAAAGTGTCATAAAACAATTGCCTATCCACTACCTGCGAGCAACTGAAAGTAAACAATATGCCTCCCTCAGTAATTTGACGTAAAGCGGTGGCATTCAAGCGTTTATAGGCTTGTACGGCGTTGTGTCGTTTGGCAATACTCTTTGCAAAAGCGGGCGGGTCCACTATCATCACGTCATATATATCTGTATTATCTTTTAAAAATGGAATAACATCCGCTGTTGTGGATTGGTGTTCACCTGCACTTGGGCGATTGAGTGCAATATTATTATCCGTCAAATCAATCGCTTTTTGAGATATATCCACCGAATGAACAGATTTTGCACCTGCGCGTAAGGCATATACTGAAAAACCGCCCGAATAGCAAAAGGCATTCAAGACCGTTTTATCATTCACATATTGGCTAATCAGAGCGCGGTTATCGCGTTGGTCTAAGAAAAAACCCGTTTTTTGACCCGTTTCCCAATTCACAGCAAAACGACAATTGTTTTCTAAAACGACTATCTCTGCTTGGTTAAAGCCGTTTTCCCTATATAAATAGTCATTTTTTAAAGAAATTTGTGCTGAATAGGGAGGGGGTAGTGTTTCGGCACTTTTATCATATATCGCTTTCAATTTATTACCAAAAACGGTTTTTAAAGCGTTGCTAATGGGTTCTATTTGCCGATGAATGCCTATCGCGTGGCATTGCACAACAGCCACCGTATCATATATATCCACTATCAAACCCGACAAGCCGTCTCCTTCGGCGTGGATTAGTCGAAAGCAATTTGTGGCAGCATTATCTATCAATCCCAAGCGCGCGCGGTAATCAAACGCATTTTGAATTTTTTTAATCCAAAAAGCATTGTCTATCACATTGTTATCAAAATTGAGAATACGCACAGCGATAGAGCCATTGTTGTAATACCCCGATGCCAAAAAGTTCTTTTTATAATCACAGACTTCTACTACATCGCCATCTTCAAGCACCCCCTCAGTATTTTGTATTGCCCCAGAGAATACCCAAGGGTGAAAGCGTTTGACAGCTTCATCTTTACCTTTTTTTAGATATATTTTTTTCATAAATAATTGATTTAGAAATGCCCGAAAAAGAACGTATAAAAATTACACAGAGTTTAAACAGAGAAGACACAGAGGTTCACAGAGAATAGACCAACTAACAAGAAAAACTCTGTGAAACTCTGTGTCTTCTCTGTTTAAACTCTGTGTAAACTCAATCCTTATTAACTCCTTTTTCCAAATAATAAACTCCCAATCCGCACCATCGTCGAGCCTTCCGCAATTGCCATTTTATAATCATCGCTCATGCCCATTGATATATGTTTGAAATGCGGATTGTCTTTAAAAATACCTACTTTTAAAGTATCAAATATAGTTTTTAATTGGATAAATTCTTGCCGCACTTGGGCTTTATTGTCCGTAAAAGTCGCCATACCCATCACACCACATATCTCAATATTTTGTAGTGTATTTATAACTTCTGAAATATCCCCCCACCTACTAAAACCAAATTTTGTCTCTTCATCAGCAATATGAAACTGCAATAAACATTTTATTTTTCTATCATACTTATTTGCTTGCTTATCAATTTCTTGTGCTAATTTTAAACTATCAACCGAATGAATAGTATCCACAAAAGGCGCAATATATTTTACCTTATTGCTCTGCAAATGCCCTATAAAATGCCAATCAATATCTTTGGGCAAGGTAGCCTGTTTTTCGACCAATTCTTGCACATAGTTTTCACCGAAGGCGCGTTGACCTTTGTCGTATAGTTCTATGACTGCCGCATTGGGTTTTGTTTTCGATACGGCTATGAGTTGGGTTTGGGTTGGTGCAAGTTCGACAAGTATTTGTTCGTACATATTTTATTAATGGATAATGGATAATCATTAGCGTTCAAAAGATTTTGTTTTTAAAATAATGTATTGATTTTCAATAATTTACAATGCTGCTCAACAAAGGTTTAGTAAACTGAAAATTATTTTTTTTCAAAAAAAATAATTTTCAGTTTACTAAACCTTTGCACGAAACGTTTTTATGCTATTTATCAAATTCCTTTGTACACTAATGATTGGTAATGGGTAATAAATTTTCGCAAAAATACTGAGGGGGGCGGTCATTACATAATAAAACCCACTCTGATATGTATCAAAGTGGGTTTTATTTATTTATTTATGTTGTTATAATATTAAGACTATTTACGTCTTGATGAACCACCGTCGCCGCCAAAGCGATAACCGACGCTGAAACGAAAAAAACCATCAAAGTTTAAGATTGGCACATCTGCCAAGTTGGTCGTACCACTTTCAACTTCAAATTTATTGAATAGTTTTCGACCTAAGCCACCACCCAATTCAAAAACAACATTTTTTTGAGATACCCATTTATAACCCAAAGCTAAACCCAAACCTAATTTATTTTGAGTAAGTTTATCGTTATCTCCCGCAGTTGAACTTGTAAAAGTGCTGTTGCCGCCACGTAAATAAATACCCGCATAAAATTTGTCAATGCCTTTATCTGGATTAAAATAATATTTACCCTGCACACCGTAGCTTAAACCCGTAGATTTCAAAGATTCTTGATCTACTTTTAATTTTAAGAAAGATACGCCCACAGTTGGTTCTATGCCTATATCTTCACTAACTGCAAACTCAGCGGATAGATCTGGGCTTAAGAATAAAAGACCTAAAGGGTTGATTTTTAATTCTGTTTGTGCTTGGGCAGCTACAAAGGAAGACATTAACGCGATTGCTAAAATTAGTTTTTTCATAAATTAAAAAGTTTATTAATGATTAAAAAAGTGTTACGTAAGAATAGAACAAAAGTAGCCTAACTTATGGTAGGTATGTGTTATACAAAATATAAAAGTAGGTTAATGAAATATTAAATCTATTTTGTATAAATTTGAGCAGGTTTGTATAAATTTTGGTGACAGCATTCGTTTATCTGGATAACAAACTTTTTGCCAATTATAAAAAAAAAGTGGGCAGAAACCTTGATGATTTCTGCCCATTATATCGCATTATTGCTTAAAAATATGCGTAAATATTTAAGGATAATTTACTTACGCTTCTTAATCCAACATAAAAGGATAATTCGGTTCAGCATAATTATCTTCATATAATTCTGAAGCATCTGGCAACGGTGAAGCTTTTGCAAACGCAACAGCTTCTTGCATTTCTGTTTCAATCATATTTTCAATAGTCAATATTTCTGCTTCGCTCATTATTTTCCCATTGATTATTTTATCGCGGGTAACTTTCAATGGGTCAATACTTTTATAGTGTGCCGTTTCTGCTCTCCCTTTTTCATCTTTGCGATACTTTTCAGGGTCAGATACGGAGTGCCCTTTGTAGCGATATGTTTTTATTTCTACAAAATAGGGACCTTGACCGCTGCGAATATGTGCTGCTGCTTTCGATAAACCTTCATGCACCGCTTCTGGGTTCATACCATCAATTTCCATGTGTGGCATATCGAAGGCTCGGGCTACGTGGCGCAATTCAGTGACGTTACTCGTGCGCGCAACCGACGTACCCATTGCATAGCCGTTGTTTTCACATATATATAAGACGGGCAATTTCCAAGTCATTGCCATATTGCCTGTTTCGTAGAGAATACCTTGACGCGCTGCACCATCTCCGAACATGGTGGCACACAACAAATCAGAACCGCGATATTTTTCAGCAAAAGCGATACCTGTGCCGATACCGATTTGCGCGCCTACTATACCGTTGCCACCAAAATAGCGACCTTCGCGGCTGAAAAAGTGCATTGAACCACCTTTGCCTTTGTTGCAACCCGTAGCTTTACCGAATAATTCTGCCATTGCATCGCGGGTAGAAATGCCGCGCATGATGCCGATACCGTGCTGACGATAGGCAGTGACGATTGCATCATCGGCTTTCAAAGCCGTTTTCAAGCCAGCTGCAATTGCTTCTTGACCGATATAGACATGGCAAAAGCCACGTATATGTTCGCCATAGTTTTCTAAGGTGCGTTCTTCAAAACAGCGTATGCGGTACATGGTTTCGTACCACGTTTGGTAAGTTTGCTTGTTAAAAGCAGTGCCGTTTTTGGCGGCGGTTTTCGCGGATTTCTTAGCGACCACTGTCTCCATATTGTGTGATTGATTGTTAATTCATAATCCAGCGAATTTTCGCTGACTTTAAAATTTTCCAACTTAAAGGTACAACAGAGTTCTCATATTTTCAAAACTGTTGAACGTTTTTTGGTAGTAAAAGTTTTTGAGCAAGGTATTGGTTGTCTTAGCAGCCCCCCTCAGTCATCCTTTCAGCTTGATGCAAGATATTTTTCATTTGAGCCAGTTATTAACGCCCATCTAATTTTTCTAAAAAATAAACCGTGTAGAAAGGAAATTAGACAAATCCTCTTTGATAATCTCATTCAACAACGCCTTGTTTTCTGGTGTCGTCTTGGTCGCTACTATTGTGCGGATAGAAAAACTCCGTAACGCGTCAAACACGGACAATGTGCCTTGCGCTGAATCTTTGCGCCCCGTAAATGGAAACGAATCGGGTCCCCGTTGGCATTGAGCGTTGATATTCACCCTTGACACTTGATTAACCAAATGGTCGGTCAAGTGAGCAATTTCTTCCGCATCTGTGCCAAATATGGACACTTGCTGCCCATGATTGGAATGAATGAGATATTTAATCGGCTCTTTGACTTTATTAAAAACCACAACAGGTATGACGGGTCCAAATTGCTCCTCTTCATACAAGCGCATACGGTCGTCAACGGGATAAACGATAGCCGGTTTGACGAATGATAGACATTGCTCACCCCCCTCAGTATTTAGCACTTTTGCGCCATAGCCCACCGCTTCATTGATGACATCATGTAGGTATTGCGGCTTTTCGGGTTCGGCAACAGGCGTAATATTAATACCCGCTTGCCACGGCAATCCCAATTTTAAATTAGACACTGCGGTACTCAGTTTTTCTAAAAAAACATCAGCAATACTGGAATGTACGAACACTATTTTCAAAGCCGTGCATCGCTGACCATTAAATGATAATGCCCCCAATAAAACCTCTTTCACCGCCGCGTCTATATCCGCATTTCTAAGAACAATAGCGGCGTTTTTAGCATCTAAACCCAAAACAGAGCGCAAACGATTGACTTTTGGGTGCATTTTCTGCAATTTATCTGCCATTCGGCTCGACCCAATCAATGTTAAACAATCCACTTTGCCCGATTCCATCAAAGGTGGCACAACTGTACTACCACGACCATAAAGGAAATTAATTACGCCCTTCGGAAAGCACTTTTTATAGGCTTCTTGAAAAATATTGTGCAACAAAATCCCTTGACGTGGTGGTTTAAACATCACGACATTACCCATAATCAAGGCAGGAATAAGCATTGTATAAGTCTCGTTCAAAGGGTAATTGAAGGGTCCCATACACAAAACAATACCTAAGGGCGAGCGTCGAATTTGACCAATAATGCCCTGGTCAATCCTAAAATTGCTACTATTGCGGTCTAATTGCTTCAATTCATCTATCGTAGCGTAGATATACTCCACCGTGCGGTCAAACTCTTTTTCACTATCGGCAAGGCTTTTACCAATTTCCCACATCAATAATTTCACAACTTGACTACGATAACCAATCATCATTTTCGTAAATTCTTCGACACATTTGATGCGGTTTTCAACATCCATTGTGGGCCAATCGCCCATTCCATAATCGTAGGCTTTTTCTGCCGATTTGAGAGCTTCCAACGCCTCTTTTTCGCCAATTAAAGGATAACTGCCTAATAGTTTTGGCTTCAAATGCTCGCCATCGCGGATAAAAATAGGTGAATAAACCTCTTGCACTGGACCATCCCAATGCACAATTTTGCCATCTAAAAGGTATTCGCGCTGATGTATGGGCGTGTTGATATCCCACTCTTTTGGTATCTCGGCTTCGGTTGGAAATAAGGCTTTTAGTTTCTCAGACTGTTTGATTTCGATTGTCATAATGTAAGAATGATTAATTGGTTAATGTTACAAATAAGATAGCTCCTAAAAGTCAAAGGTAGTCTTTTAGGCGAAATCAAACAATCGAAAGTATGTAATCGTTTCCGAAGGTCAAAATACAGAGGGAGATAAACGGATTTAATGCGCAACAACAATTTTATGGTTGCCCAATTTACCTTTATCGCTCATCAAAATGACTTGATATACGCCCGTAGGCATATCCGACACATCAAAATTAATTTGTTGCCTACCCGATTGTACATCACCAATATTGCGCGTTTTGAGTATTGAGCCGTTTGTGGAAACGAGTATAGCAGCTACTTTTGCAGCAACAGGCACATCAATATCCATCGTAATGAGGTTGCTGGCAGGGCTTGGAAAAGCGTTTTCAATATGATTAACGGCTACCTCTTGTGTGCTAACCAACGTTTGAGAAGTCAAGACACTGCCATCGTAAGTCGTATCCGAACCCGAAATAAGTGCGCTCGTAATAATCGTGCGACCATGTGTAAAAACAGGAGCCGCGTGTTGATTTGCCCACCATTCGGTCTGTGTAACATCAAAATTAACAGGGATACCAAATAGGGAAAAAGTCGCTGCTGATACCCTTCTCAAACGCAGACTACTAAATGTCCCCAAAGACGTTTGTATTGAACCCCAAGCATCGCCCGTTGTAGTTGTCGTGACACTAAATGCGCCAAAATCAGGATCATCTAAGAAAAAGGTATCCTTAAAAGTAGAATTCATGGTAAAAGGATACTTGAAAACCGTTTGTGGGTCAGGATTGACAGTCGCTTGCCCAGCAGAATCAACATCACCCAATATAACCCATTCTGAGGTATTTATACGATGATAATTGATACCCTTTGCATTGGTCAAGCCTTGACGCTCAATAAGCGTTGCCGTTGGAAAGCGATTGGCACTCGGCGCACCAACTGTTGATGCAAAACTCTTCAATGAAGCGGGTGCTGGGTCTAAAGCAACCGTTGAGAAATTCCACGTTTGGCTTGCACCAGCCGCACCGAGGTTAAGTCTTTTGGCAGCCGTTGTGTCCACATCTTTTGTCAAAAAACGTGTACCATTGATGGGCGTATTAGCAGAAGTTAAGGTAATTTGAGCATTCACAATTTGGCTCAATAGGCAAAGGGGTAACAGAGCAAAGATTAATTTTTTCATGATAAAATAGAGTTTTTGATTAAAAACATTATTTTTATATAAAATTGGGGTAATTTTTCCAAAAAAGCAATATTTTTAGGAAGATAAAAGCTTTGTAACTACAATTTTAACTAAATGATAGTGGATTGATTTTTTCAAAACTTTTCAATTTTTTATTTCAAAAACAGTACTAAAATACTGAGGGGGTAATATATTTGCATGATTAAGCTCCACTTTAAATATGTAAAACCCTATTCTACATGAGACAACTGTTAACCAACTTTTTTATTTTATGCGCTTTGGTCGCATCGGCTCAACCTAAAAAGAACGACGATACACTTAAAGTTCAATCTAACACAATAGTTTTACCTACCAATATCAACACCCTTGACTGGCAAATGCCGCTCTTGGGTAAAGCCGAAATTGCAGATACCATACCATACATTTTACATTTCAATCAAGTACAAAATATTGATTTTAAACCTTTTATAAGCGATAGTGTGTTTATCAAGGACGATAAATGCGCGTGGCTGCGTGTCCATATTAAAAACCCAAACCCTACCGATACGGCGCTTTTCTTTATCACTTTCAACAACCGTATTCATTTCGTAACGCTTTTTACACAGCTTAATAGTGGCACAATAGATTCGATAGCAGGTGGTCGTTTGACCGATTATTACAAACGTCCATTTAAAGAAAACAAAGCCTGTTTTCCGATTGCGCTACCCCCTCAGTATTCTGGCACTTTTTGGCTAAAGTTTAATAATTTTAGTGAAAATCGCGCTAATTTATACCCAGTTTTAATATCAAAGATTGCCGAAGATCAATTGCGGTTAAAGCAAAGTCGAGAAACAGTTAATCGTTTTATCGAAGTCATATATCTCACTATATTCCTATTTTTAGCATTAGTTGCTGCACGGTTGGGCTATATTTGGTTGGATAAAGGCTATAGCTGGTATGCAATATATATAGGCTCACTTTTTCTATTTTATTTCCGCGATTTTGAAAATTACAATAACGACCACGTTGTGTTTTTTAGTTATTTCAGCAGTTGGCATTTTGAAATAGAAGCGACCATGTGCTATTTTACCTATATCGCCTATATGGTATTTATTCAGAAATTTTTGGATATGAAGCAGTTCTATCCGCGCATAAATACCCTTATGACCTTTGCCATTCATCTGTTAATTGCCTGTTTAATATTGGATTTATGTATTCATTCGATTTGGGGATTAGCGACCAGTTTTCGTATTTTTATAGCAATCAGGCTCATTTTCTTTGCTTTTTACTTTATTCTTCTGTTCTCAATTGGTTTTACTACGGCATCTTCGCTATCTCGATTTATTGTCATAGGTACTATTTTCATGCTTATACCAAGTCTGATTTCAAATATAGCAATGGCATTTGGTGGAGATACGAAATCCATATATTATGGTTTAATTTGGGTGTATGACTTCCCAAATTTCAAAATAGCCATGTTCAGTTCTCGTATTGGCTTTGTCTTAGAAGCCTGTTTTTTTCTATATGGTTTGAGTTGGAAAGCACGGCGCGAATATGATGAATTGAAAAAATTGAAACTCAATCAAAATAATGCACTACCATTACACGCGGAAGGCATTACGGAGCACCCCCTCAGTATTGATATATCTCAAACGGATATAGAAGCACTTCAAAATAGTGCAGAAAAAGTAAAAGATAAGCGCGTCATCGAAGCATTTTTTATACTTGAAAAAAACTTTAATGACCCCGAATTTACTGTCAAAAAATGGGCGCAATCCGTCTATCTAAGCCCTTCTCATTTTTCTAAACTTATCGTTGAACATACACAGGAAGCCCCCTCTGTGCATATACAACGCCGCCGCTTGCAACACGCTCAAAAACTCATGCAAGACACAACCTTACCGCTTGCTCAAATTGCCTTCGACTGTGGCTACAACGACAGCAATTATTTCTCCCGCATTTTCAAAAAAACATTTAACCTAACGCCCTCCGAGTGGCAAAACGGACATAAAAAAGGGTAGTTTTTGATTAAAAAAGCGATTTGTGCTATTCGATTGCGTGATTTGTCTTCACGGCAAGGGTGCATCATATGCTACTTTTGTGTATGAAAAGTAAAAAAAGTAAAAATAAGGAAAAGGACTTACAGAATTAAAATAATGGTGTAGTTTTGTTTAATAAAAAAGCTAAATTGAACATGAGCCACCAAATTAAACAATTCATAAGAGCCTCAAAATTGAAACTATCCATCTTTTTATGGCTTTTTACATTATTACATTCTGTAGATACTATTGCTCAACAAAGCCCGACAGTTGGTCTTAATCCAGCTACAATAGCGGATTCCATCGATCTTCTTAATCTGGGTGAATTATGGATTGATTCAAGTGAACATACCAAATTCCAAAGGGTAAAAGGACAAAATTTTATTCCAGTTCCGCCGAATTATCACCCAAGAATGCTCGCTTTTAAGCCTTATTGGGTTAGGATTAAGTTAAAAAATGAAAATGCCGATTCCGTACTGAGGGGGTATCTTAGTGCGCAGATACCGATGGATGTATTTGAAATCTATGACGATAATGGGGTACTATTAGGGCAAGGTGGGCGAGATTTACCGCGTCAGAAAAAGGATTTTCATGGGCGAACAGGTATTATTTCTCTCATTCTAAATCCCAACGAAACGAAGTTATTTTATGTAAAAATGACAGAAGTAGTTGCCAATAGTGCTTTTTTAAACCTCAATTTATTATCAAAATCACTCATTGAAAAATTAGACAAATCAAAAGAAGACGGGTTTAATAACGTGTCATTTTTCTGGGGTTTTTTGTTAATTGCCTTGTTCTGTGTTGCCCTTTTTGCTTTTTTACAATTCGGCTTTTTAAAAGATAAAGCCCAATTGTGGTATGCCTTGTATTTGCTAACCTATTTGCTTTTTTATTTACGCAACTACGAGCACGACAGTAATTCAGACTTTTTTTTCAACTATATAGGCTATTTAAGTTATTTTGAAGCACCGCTTGGCTATTGTATTTACATTACTTATACATATTTTCTTATTCATTTTCTGAATATTGAAAGTCAATACCCACGCGAGCATTTTATCCTACGTTGTTTAGCAGGCTTACTTGTGACTTGTTTGTGTATTTATGTGCTTATTTTTAGTTTTATTGGCTACCGACAGAGTTTTAATTTTTACAATGTTTCAAGGACGATTACCTATATAATCGCCTTTTATTATTTGTATATTTTGTTTTTCAGAATTAAAAACAAACCGCATGTTAGGTATATAGGGATAGGAGCAACTTTTCTTATGTTCGGTATTTTATTCACGGTTGTGAGCGAAAATTTCGGTTTAAGAGGTCCGACTATTGGCGGTGGGTTATTCCGTCTTTGTCAAATTGGTTCAGTGCATATACCCATGTACACGGTTCGGGTTGGTTTACTGATTGAGGTTTTTTGCTTCTCATTGGCATTACATCGCCGTATGAAAGCTGAAAAAGCCGAGCAAAAAGAAAATGAGAAGCGACTACTTAACCTTTCATATGAGCATGAGGTATTAAAAAAACAAATGTCTGTTTTTGCGACACCTTCTACAACAGAAGGTAAAGAAAACGATTTTATACTGAGGGGGGTAAAAATTGTAGATGAAAACCTTGATAATACGCAGTTTTCTGTTGATGATTTTGCTCGAAAAATGAACATGAGCCGAGCCGATTTTTTCATTGCTTTCAAAAAAAATATGGACACTACCCCCGCCGATTTTATCAGCCAACAGCGACTCGCCCGTGCCTGTCGGTTGCTTTTACATTCGGATAAAACGGTGGCTGAAATTGCCTTTAGTGTAGGGTTTAGCGAAGCGGCCTATTTCACGAAAGTTTTTTCAAAAAAATTAGGATTATCGCCATCTGAGTATCGGAAACAAAATAAACACAGTTAAAGTATTCTATTTTAATACAATTTTATACGTTTTTAAGACGAATTTACCAAGTGCGTAGTTTGTTTTTGATTGACTTTTGTACCTATCAGCGCGTGTTGTTGTAGTGACTTTAGTAGCAACAACAATTGCCTCAACTAAAACTAAAAAGTAATGAACCTCATAAGTCTCACAAAAGTCATTATCAAAAATGTATTCTATATGCAGAGTTTGACCCGCAAATTGGGTGAGCCTGTGCGCTTAACAAAGGAAGAATGTCAAGCTGTATATGAAGGATTGAAAGCGGATAAAATGATGGTAAATAAATTTGTGTTAGTGTGTAATATCAAAACGATGTCCATTGATTTTGAATACAATGCTGCCAAATTTTTGAAATACAAGGGGCAGTTGGATTTGAACAAGTATTTTTTTCTACTGCACCCCGATTTTATGGAAGAATATCTCAAATGGGGTCGCGCCACATATGCCTACGCCATGGAGCATAAAGAAATCGGGTTAGAGCCGCTAAACCATTGTACACGCATGACGATACCTTTAAAATTAGCGAATGGTAAATATTATTGGGTTTTACAAGAAGGCATGGCGTTACAGTTAGATGCTAATAACAACATGGTGTCGCACCTAAACATATACACGATTTTGCACGAAATGAGAGGCGATGAAGATGTCGTATTGGTCGGACAATTATACAACAATGGCATTGAAGTAAAAGAATGGACGCAGACGGTTTGGCGGGATTATTTCACCCAAAAAGCGTTTGAATTGACGCCTGAACAAGACCGCATAGTTACCGTTTTGCACGGCAATATTGATTTGAGTAATGCAGAAATAGCGACGACACTCAACAAAAAAAAGAATACAATAGATATGCAAAACAAGCAAATTATAGCCCGAGCGAAGGCTTCTTTTCCGAACCATGATTTCAGAAACATTAAAGATACAGTGCGCTTTTTGAGGGAGATTGGGTATTTTTTGGCGGAAGATATTGGTGAGAATGAAGTGCTTTAAGAGGAGCTTTAAGATATTTCCTCCGTTTTATCAAGCCATTCGTTGATGTTATTTTCGGAATAGCCCTTTTCAATCCATACTTTATCAGCTTCATCTCGCAGTTTTTGCGCAAGAGTTTTGGTC
>JAYVKQ010000183.1:0-5076 GCA_043768285.1 Saprospiraceae bacterium
CTATAATCTATCAACTATAATCTAATTAATAGTCATCATCATCATCGTCGTCTTCGCTACTACCACGGCGACGGCGGGTAGGCACGAAGTCTTCTTCGTCGTCGTCATCGCTGACGCTAACATCATCTTCTTCTTTTAATCCTTCGATATCCAAGCCATCGAGGTCGAGGTCATCGCGGATTGGCAATTTATCATCATCCAAATCATCATCGTCTTTGACGATATTGCGCGTATCCAAGACGGTCACACGCACCAGATAGTACAAATCATCGGTCTCGAAAGGCAATGCCATCACCTTTTCACCCTTGGGTGTGGTGTAGGAAATTAATTTGTGTGAAAAGCCATTCGGATATTCATTTTTAAGATGTGTTTGAATATCCTTAGGTAGTTTGTCGTAATCTTTTACAACGCGTGGTTTTGAAACTTTCTTAGCCATTATGGTCTTAAATTTATCTGTCAGAATATCGTTTTGAGGTGATAGTATGCTTTTTTAAAGTAAAATGTAGGATGGATAGCTGATAATATTTCTTGATAGAAAACTTTTAATATCCATACTTTTCAAATATCGGGTCAAATTTATGACACGTCTGAAAAAAACAAAGCGTTAAGCCGTTTTTTTTTTATTTTTTTTATAAAATTTTGAATACAAGCGTGTTATAAATACAATTTTCAACAAATCAAGCCACTTTTGAGTTGTACAAATGTTTGATGTACGAAGTACGAATTGCAAATGGGATAATCAAGAGACTTAACCTCTACTTAGTTATTATATCTAAAGCCAATTTTATCAACCGCGCAACTGTCTCTTTAGGTGTGTCGCTGAATGTATTATTGATGCGGTTAGCAAGTATTGCCGATATTGATATTGCCCGATGTCCCAAAAGCCGTGCCATGCCATATATCGCCGCCGTCTCCATTTCCAAATTTGTCAAATTTTGTTTTTTGAAGCTGTATTGATTGAGCATTTTCAATAAACGCGGCTCGGCTACCCTACCCCTCAGTATTCTGCCCTGTGGCGCGTAAAATCCCGGTGCCGTGACGGTAACGCCTTTTATAAGTGCTGTATTATCAAAAAGCTGCATTAAATTTTTATCCCCCTTGAAAACGTAAGGAAAAAGCATTAAATCTTCGCTTTTTTTCTCAAAATAATCAGCCAAATTGTCTGCCAAAATTAACTCCTCGCCCTGTTGGTCGGCATCATAAAAGTGCATCAGGTTATCAAAACCTACCGCCATATCTGATACTAAAAGACTATCAACAGGTATATCAACTTGGATGCTGCCCGATGTGCCGATGCGGATAATATCCAAAATCGTCTGTTCTTTTTTGGCTTCACGGGTCTCAAAATCAATATTCACGAGTGCGTCTAACTCCGTCAATACGATATCAATATTATCAGCCCCAATGCCCGTAGAAATGACGGTCAAGCGTTTACCCGCCAGCATACCCGTGTGGGTCACAAACTCGCTGTGCTGTACCATATGCTCGATACTATCGAAGTGAGCACTGACCTCGGCTACCCTATCGGGGTCGCCAACGGTGATGATGGTGTGCGCCACTTGGTCGGGGCATAAGCATAAATGGTATATGCTGCCGTTTGGATTTATTATTAATTCTGAATTTGGGAACATGGTGTGTTTTATTATAGCATATAGCATTATTTTGACATCTCGCAGGGCGATTGAAATCGCCCCCTATTGATATTTTACCCACAATTTCAATCAATAGATGGCGATTTCAATCGCCCTGCGAGATGCCCAATCCAACGTATTTTTATGAATGAAATTACCCCAACTGCGCCAAAAGGCGTTTCCTAAACTTCTGATAATGCACCGTAATAGTATGCCGAGGCGTTTTTATCTGGTCTAAATCTGGATTTTTCAATTCATTATCTATCAAAGCGTTGATATTTTTAGGGCGTTGCCACGTACCTGCCAACTCTTTCGCCATAATTTTGGATTGCAATTCAGAACCAGGCCAAATGCAACCCAGAGGTTGAAACAACCCAATGAAGTAAAGGTTGTGAATAGTCGGGTGCATCATACGCAACCACAGCGGCACATCGCCTTCGGAGTAATCAATAAAATTTTTATCAAAAAAAGGATGGGTAATAATGTAGCCCGTACACGCTACTACAACGTCATACTCGCCTACCGAACCGTCTTTAAAATGCACTTTTGAACCCTCAAAACGCTCAATATCGGTGCGCGGTTTGATTTTGCCGTGTCGAATTGTAAAAAATAAATCTTCATTCACGGTGGGGTGATGCGAGCCAAAAGGCGTTGTGGGATTAGGCAAACCGTATAATTCGTTAGAGCCATTGCGTATTTTTAACGACAAAGCTACGACTTTTGACCAGATACTGCGCGGCAAAAACTGAATTTTCTCGCCCATTACATCGGCTGCCATGCCCATATTAAATTTGGGTACAATCCAATATCCCCTACGCCAACTCATATCTACACCACGCGCCACACGGCTACTTTCTACCGCCACATCGCAGGCAGAATTGCCACCACCAATGACCAATACGCGTTTATCTTTAAAATAAGAAAAACGCTTAACATTGTGTGAATGAAGTATTTCGCCCGTAAATGTACCCGCATATTCGGGCATACGCGGCAACCAATGATGCCCATTGCAGACGGTCAAAACATCAAATGTATGGGTAGTTTCTACACCATTTTTAGCTGTAACGACTGTCCATTCACCCCCCTCAGTATCCGAAGCCCATTTGCAGTTTTTTACGAGCGTTTCAAACTGAATATGCGGATATAGGTTAAAATGCTTGGCATAATTTTGAAAATACGCCGCCAATTGCCGATGCGACGGGTAGTCGGGATAATCATCAGGAAAGGGATAATCATCATACTGCGACAGCGTTTTTGACGATATAATATGTGTGGTTTCAAACACCGAGGAGTGGCTTTCGCTATCGCTAAAAACCCAGTTGCCGCCCACATCTTTGCCGTAATCGAATACGGTCACATCCATACCTGCGTCTAATAAATTTTTGGCAGCCGTAATACCCGATGGACCCGCGCCGATGACACATACTTTTTTCATAACGGTAATATATTAAAAAAAAACATAGTTATTTAGGACAGCCACTAATTCCACTAATTTTCACCAATTTTTTTCTATAAACAGTTTAATAATTAGTGAAAATTAGTGCAATTAGTGGCAGTCCTAAGTAATTACAAAAAAACGTTGCGAAATTGCTAAATTCTTCCGTGAAAGTAAGAACTTGCGCCCCTATTTTAATAAGAAATGATTGAAAAAAATGTAAAAAACATATTCAATACTGAGGGGTGCGTGCTTTTGATAGATAAACCCCTCAAATGGACATCTTTTGACGTGGTAAACAAGCTGCGTTTTTCTTTGAAAAGAGTATTGAATGATAAAAAACTAAAGGTCGGTCACGCAGGTACGCTTGACCCTTTAGCTACGGGTTTGCTCATCGTCTGCGTGGGCAAAATGACCAAACAGATTGATACCTTTATGGGGCAACCCAAAGGCTATTCTGGCTCTATCCGCTTGGGCGAAACCACACCAAGCTACGATGCCGAAACCGAAGTCAATCAAACCTTTGAAACAGCGCATATTACCCCTTCAGTGCTGGAGCAAGCAAGACAACAATTTTTAGGCGATATTCAGCAATTGCCGCCTATATTTTCAGCCATTAAAAAAGAAGGGACACCCTTATATGAATTGGCGCGAAAAGGGCAAGACGTGAAAGTTGAACCACGCAATATCAGCATATATCAGTTTGATATTCAAGAATTTACAGATAATAATATTTCATTTTATGTAAAGTGTAGCAAAGGCTCATATATCCGTTCCTTAGCCTACGATTTTGGAAAAGCCTGCGATAGTGGCGGCTATTTAACGAGCCTAAGACGCACGTCAATTGGTGATTATTCAGTAGATAATGCTTGGCAAATTGATGAATTTATAAGTGCATTGGAGCATAATATTTGACATTTTTTTAGGAACACATATAGGACGGATTAGATATAGTTGAAAAAACAATTGGTCAAAATGTATCGTCGAATTTATTCGACGGGGGCATTGGTAATCAATGGTTTACACAGTTCGTCGAATAAATTTGACGGTACATTTTGACCAATTGTTTTTTAAAGCGTTACTCAATCCGCAATATCCGTGTTCCGATAAAGTAAATACTAAACCATGAAAAAACCAGTCGGTGTGATAGGCGCAGGGAGTTTCGGCATTGCCGTTACAAAACTACTTGAAGTGAATACGGATGTACTAATTTACAGCCGCAAACAGGAAACCGTTGATGCCATCAACAGCACCCATTTTCATTACAATACATCACTCGACCCGCAACGAGTACGTGCCACCAACGACCCAAAAGAGATATGTGAAAATTGCGATTTGATATTCCCCATCGTGCCGTCGGGCAGTTTTAGAAGCATGATGCAAACGTTTTCACCTTATTTGAAGCCCTATCATATGCTCATACACGGTACAAAAGGGCTTGATTTAGTGGGCGTAACGGAGGACAAATTGGATACGGGCGTGATAGTCTCAAGGTCGAATATCCGCACTATGAGCGAGGTGATTTCGGAAGAAAGTTCGGTTGTGCGTATTGGCTGCCTTTCGGGACCCAATTTAGCCAGTGAAATATTGGAAGGACAGCCCTCTGCAACACTGATTGCCAGCCGTTTTGATGAAGTGATTGACGCGGGGCAAGCCGTTTTGAACTCCAAACGGATGCACGTTTTTGGCTCGTATGAAATATTAGGTGCTGAGTTCGCGGGGGCTTTTAAAAATATCATAGCCATTGGGTCGGGCATATTGGGTGGCAAAGGGTTGGGCAGAAACATACAAGCCATGCTCATTACACGCGGCTTGACGGAGATGATTGCCTTTGGCAAACGCCTCGGTGCAACAAATCGCGCTTTCCTCGGCACGGCGGGTATTGGCGATTTGATAGCCACGGCGACCTCTACCAATAGCCGTAACTACACTTTTGGTATGCGCTTGGCAAAAGGTGAAACGCGGGAGCAAATCATTAATTCGATGCAAGAAGTGGCAGAAGGTGTACGG
>JAYVKQ010000184.1:0-13390 GCA_043768285.1 Saprospiraceae bacterium
GAATTACGCTAATATTCCTTTAAAACTGACCTTGATTGACGAAATTCCTTATCAATTTCAAAAAAGAGACTTTGAAATGGCTTTGGCACTGAGGGGGGGCGAAGCAAGGCAAACCGAATACTATTTGCGTCCCGTTGAGCGTGGCGAATATACTTTTGGTAGTGTCAATCTATTTGCAACAAGTGTTTTGGGTTTGGTCGAAAGGCGTTTTCAATCTGAAGCCAATATGTCAGTTCCCGTCTATCCGTCTGTCATTCAAATGAAGCAATTTGAATTAAAGGCATTTCAACAAACTGCGCACCAAACGGGTATCAAAAAAATAAGGCGTTTGGGGCATAGCTACGAGTTTGAGCAAATCAAAAATTATGTTGCAGGCGATGATTTTCGCTCGTTGAACTGGAAGGCTTCGAGCCGCCGTGCGCAATTGATGGTTAATCAGTATGAAGACGAAAAATCGCAGCAAGTGTATTGCATTATTGACCGCAGCCGTGCCATGCGGATGCCTTTTGAGGGTTTGACTTTGATGGATTACGCCATTAATACCAGTTTGGCGTTAAGCAATATTATTTTAAGGAAAAAAGATAGGGCGGGTTTGCTTTCATTCAGCGACAAACTGGGTTCAACCATTCAAGCGGACAATGTACCCAATCAACTCAACCGTATTTTGTTTGAACTCTATCGCGAAAAAGAAGGCAAAGGTGAAGCGAGTTACGAATTACTCTATTATGCTATTCGTAAATTCATCAAAAACCGCAGCTTATTGATGCTTTTTACCAATTTTGAAAGCCTTTTTGCTTTAGAGCGTGTATTGCCGACCTTGCGCTTGCTCAATAAATTCCACTTATTGGTTGTCGTCATATTTGTCAATACTGAGGTCGAGGAATTTATTACAAAAAATGCCGAAACGACGGAGGATATATATCAACAAACCATTGCGCGTAAGTTTTCAAATGAAAAAATTCAGATGATGCAGATATTGCGGCAACACGGTATCCAAACAATATTAACGCGCCCTAACGATTTGTCCATCAATACGATAAATAAATATTTGGAATTGAAGTCGAGGGGGTTGATATAGCACCCCCTCAGTATTTTAGCTTTACATGTACAATCTTCGACAGTATTTGTAGATTTAGGTAGATAAGGGACGAAGTAAAAAATAGATAATTTTATTGTTTCGTCGTTTATTAAAAACAACTGCCTTCGCAGACCACTTATTTAAGTCAGAAGTGTAGGATACTTTTTTACATTAAAGCCTCAATTTTCCTATCTACTTTCTCAAATCCGTACCCCCTCAGTATTTTGGTCATTTTTTTCTTAATTTGAGCATTGCACAAGTTACCAATACTGCCTTCATGTGTATGGTGTACTTTTTTATCTGTTGTAAACGTTTGATTTTCAATATCTTGCCCTATTTTTTTGTACGCGTCACGGAAAGGAACACCTTTCACAACCAAAGCGTTGACCTCCTCTACGGTGAATAAATATGTGTATTTTTTATCTTTCAAAATATTCTTTTTTACCTGTATTTTGCTAATCATAAAATTAGTCATAGCTATACATTCTTTCAAAGTATCGAGGGCTGGGAAAAGGACTTCCTTCAATAATTGAAAATCGCGGTGATAGCCACTTGGGAGGTTGCTCGTCAATAAAGCTACTTCGGAAGGAAGGCTTTGTAGGCGATTTGTTTTAGCACGAAGCAATTCAAATACATCAGGGTTTTTCTTATGCGGCATTATGCTCGACCCTGTTGTTAATTCGGGTGGTAGCGAGATGAAATCAAAATTCTGATTGATATACAAGCATATATCCATACTCATTTTTGACAATGTATGCCCAAAGGCAGCTATAGCGAAGGATATAAAGTGCTCCGTTTTACCGCGCCCCATTTGGGCATGAACGACATTATAATTCATATCGTCAAAGCCCAACAATTCGGTAGTGCGTGTCCGATTGATGGGTAAACTTGACCCATATCCTGCCGCCGAACCTAAAGGATTTTGATTAACAATTTTATATACCGCTTGCAAAAGCTGCATATCATCGGTCAAAGTTTCGGCATATGCGCCAAACCACAAGCCAAAGCTGGAAGGCATAGCTACTTGCAAATGCGTATAACCTGGAAGCAAAACAGCTTTGTATTTCTCGCTTTGTTGTTGCAGAGTTAAAAAAAGTGCCGTCACTTGTTCAACGATATCTCTAATTTCTGCTCTAAAATAGAGCTTCAAATCAATCAACACTTGGTCGTTGCGACTGCGGGCGGAGTGTATGCGCTTACCCATATCCCCCAGCTCGTGGGTCAATAAAAATTCGACTTGCGAATGGACATCTTCTACACCATCGTCAATGATAAAATCACCAGTTTGGGCTTTTTTATAGAGTTCTTTGAGGGATTTGCTCAATACATCTAATTCATTTTTTTCTAATAAACCGACTTCACAGAGCATAGTTATATGCGCTAATGAGCCAAGAATATCAAAAGACGCAAGGCGCAAATCCATGTCACGGTCACGCCCAACGGTAAACGTTTCGACAGCTTTATCGGTAGAAAAATCTTTTTGCCACAATTTCATAGATGCTATTTATTTTAATAATAAGGTGCAAAAGTCGTTTTAATTTGCTTCTTTTCAAAAGGGATTGTTTGTATAATTTAAAAAACTATATTTTAAATAAAATTGTTAAAAATACCTTAAAATTAATACGTTATATTCTTGTTTTTTACAAAAAAAGTGATACATATTTGCAAATCGGAAATGGTACTGACGTTACTTCGTATCCGCTATATTCATTCGGTGGCTTTCAATGCTCAAATTGCTACAAATTTTAATTGGGCAGTGTTCACCATTCCTGCGCCACCAAATAAATTTGGTGAATACGTTATGAATTATTTTTACCAACTTTTAGAATGGGGTATTAAGAGATACTTTAAACCTTACATTATATAATCGAAACGATATACACTTTTAGCTTCTTCAACTGCCCAACTAAATACACACTACTCGTCGGATACAATCCCCGAAGTATAAATGCTTGATTCTGTTGCATTTATTGCCCTAAAATATTGGATACCTATCTATTATCTTACCATTAAAATATGGTTTTAAGCGTTGTAAGTGTACATTTAGAAGCGGTTGGTGCCTTAGGTATTAGCCGCTTCCATTTTAAAAAAGCTTTTTTTACTTAATATTGAATTAACTGTACAGCCCTAATTATATATTGTCCATTCATATAATATCCGCTATCTTTGCGCGCTGCTTATCGGTCTATCGCGGTTCCGAGTAATCGGAAATGAGGAAAGTCCGAACAACGTAGAGCGTCACACCACCTAACGGGTGGGGTTCATGGTAACATGAATACAGAGAGTGTCACAGAAAATTACCGCCTTTTTAGTGTATAGATTATAGATTATAGTTGATAGATTATAGTTGATAAATACTATCAACTATAATCTATCAACTATAATCTATACACTAAAAAGGTAAGGGTGAAAACGTGCGGTAAGAGCGCACGGCGTTTCGATGCAAATCGGGAGGCGGATAAACCTTGTGAGTTGAAATACCATGTACACCGCAACGTCTCGACCCAGTCGGGACACTGGGCTGCTCGTTTAGTGCGGGGGGTAGGTAGATACACGCTATCGGTGACGATAGTGGTAGATAAATGATAGGCGAACCTGCAAAGGGGAACAGAATTCGGCTTACAGATAGGCAGCTATTTTTTTTAATGTGCAACGGAACGCTGTTCCGTTGAAGCGGATTGCACTCAACGGAACAGCGTTCCGTTGCACTTAACCAAAACGACTATGACAACACATTTTGCAAAATTCCTTCTTCTCCTCTTACCTTTTTGCACGGCGTGTCGTTCCATTCGTGCGAAAAAAATTACTCGTTTGCCTACCGTTTTGCTCGAAAGTTCAGGCTTAATGACTGAGGGGGATACCCTTTTTTGGTCACATAATGATGGTGGTGGCGCAGCTACCTTATATCAATTTGATAGTAAAGGGCAATTACTTAAAACCATCCCCGTATGCAACGCGCAAAATAAAGATTGGGAAGAGCTACAAATGGACGAAGCGGGGAATTGTTATATCGCCGATTTTGGCAACAATGCTCAATCAAGAAAGGATTTAACTATTTATAAAATCACTAATTTTAAGGAGAAAACGCACCAAAACTGCCTTGAAGCCGAGCGTATTGATTTTTTTTACGACAATCAAACCGCATTTCCACCTGCTGATGCTGATAAACATTTTGATGCCGAGGCAATGGTTATTCAGCCCGATTTTATCTATATTTTTACAAAAGATTTTTATAGCAAGCCCTATTCGGGCAAAACTTGGGTCTATCAAATTCCCAACTTAGCGGGTAAACACGCAGCTAAATGCGTAGTTATTTTGAATACCGATGCTACTAAAAACATGAAAGGAGCTATCACTGCCGCCGCCTATCATGCGCCGAGTGGTAAATTGGCTTTGATGAGTTATCAAAAACTCTGGATACTGAGGGGGGGATTAAATAAGGCATTATTGGATAAAAATGCTGTTGAATATCGTTTCGGATTGTCACAATATGCGCAGCGTGAAGCCATATCTTTTGCAGATAGTTGTACTTTATATATCACATCTGAACGGGTGAAAAATAAAATTGGGGGCAACTTATCAAAGGTTAGTATCTGTATAAAACAAGGGAATACGCCAATTTTATCTCTGAATGATACCCCCTCCCGACTATTTCGGGACAAGTCCGTATCAAACCCACTTTCAAGCCCTACCCATTTACACATTAAGCGTACCGATGGTCAAATCGTTTTTTCAAAAAAATATGATGCCCACGAAAAAATCGCACTCCCAAAAGACGTGATTACGCAACAGGGGGTGTATTTTTACGCCCTCTTTCAAAATGAGACAGAACTCCTTGAAAAAGGTAAAATAGTCGTAACCCAATAGTTTAGATATTGAACCACAGATGACACTGATATAACTGATTTTTACTGATTTTTTCCAATTAATCATAAACAAATCAGTGTAAATCAGTTATATCAGTGTCATCTGTGGTTCAATTATGCTAAAACGTTTATCATCCATCATTACTTATGATATTTTCAGATAAAAAAATTTTAGAAAGCATTGCCCAGAAGCAAATTGTAATTGAACCTTATGATAGAAATTGTCTCGGCACAAATTCTTACGATGTGCATCTCGGTAAATATTTAGCAACTTATAAGGACACCGTATTAGATGCCAAAAAGCACAATACCATCGAGCATTTCGAGATACCCGAAGAAGGCATCGTCCTAAAACCGGGTATTTTGTATTTGGGTGCTACGGCAGAATATACCGAAACACATAATGCTGTTCCTTTTTTGGAAGGTAAATCCAGCACCGGGCGTTTGGGCATTGATATTCACGCCACAGCAGGAAAAGGCGATGTGGGTTTTTGCAACCATTGGACATTGGAAATTTCAGTAGCAATGCCCGTCCGCGTGTATGCTGGTATGCCGATTGGTCAGTTGATATATTTTCAAGTGGAGGGTGCTATCGAAAATCTTTACAACAAAAAGCCTAACGCCAAGTACAATCAACGCACTGATAGACCCGTTGAAAGTATGATGTGGAAAAATATTTTTTAATACCCTCAAATGGTTTCGCCATTCCAAATTTCAGATTTCAAATTTCCAAAATATATGCGTGTAAAATATTGGAATTTGGAATCTGAAATTTGGAATGGCGAGTGAGTTGGTTTTACCTTTTAAAAAATCAAATAGTATTGGAAAAACAAACGATACTCCTTGTTTTCATCCTTCTTTATTTGGTACTCACGGTTTTGGTCGGCTATTGGGCATCTCGATTTGTCAAAAATACCAGAGATTTTGTCGTAGCGGGTCGCCGTATGCCCATGATTGTGGTCGCTTCGGGATTATTTGCCACATGGTTTGGCTCGGAAACAGTGATGGGCGCATCATCCGCTTTTCTTGATGAAGGTGTCATGGGCATCATTGAAGACCCTTTTGGTGCAGCCTTGTGCTTGTTTTTTATAGGCATTTTTATGGCGCGTCCACTCTACAAGCTAAACCTATTGACGTTTAGCGACTATTTCCGCAAACGGTTTAACCATAGGACGGAAACGCTCTCAGCCGTGATGATGATACCCTCCTATTGGGGCTGGATTGCTGCCCAACTCATTGCATTGGCTACAGTTTTGAATGTTTTGACGGGCATATCCGTCTTTTGGGGTGTTGTTTTGTGCGCTTTTGTGGTCACGTTTTACACCTATATTGGCGGTATGTGGGCAGTGTCCGTAACGGATTTGGTGCAAACAATAATGATAGTGGTCGGTATGCTTTTAGTCATGTTTGACGTAGTAGGTCAAGCGGGCGGCTTTTCCGCACTCATGGCGAAAGCGCAATCTGAACCCGAAACATTCCGCTATTTACCCGAACCAAATGTCAAAGATATAGTCGCGTATATCGCTGCGTGGATAACCGTTGGTTTTGGGTCAGTGCCACAACAAGATGTATTTCAACGAGTTATGTCCGCCAAAAGTGAAAAAGCGGCAATATGGGGCGCATATACTTCAGGCTTCATGTACTTGACCGTCGCGCTTATCCCCATCGTAATAGCTTATTGTGGCAAAATATTATATCCCGAATTGCTAAAAGGCGGCGACGATGCCAAACAAATGTTGATACCTTATATGGTGATGCAACATAGTTCCATTGCGATGCAAATTTTCTTTTTCGGTGCTTTATTATCGGCGATAATGAGTACCGCAAGTGGCGCGATATTAGCCCCCGCAACCGTGATTGGTGAAAATATTGTCAAGCCATTAATGCCTAATATTACGGATAAACAATTGTTGTACGTTATGCGCCTATCCGTTGTGGGTATCACACTTATGTCCGTTCTTTTTGCTTCAATGAATAATAGTATCTACGAATTGGTGCGCCAATCGTCAGAAATTAGCTTGGTTTCGCTTTTTGTCCCCTTAGTTTTTGGTCTATATTGGAAACGGGCTACGGCGTGGGGCGCAATAGGTGCTATGTTGATTGGTATGGGCGTTTGGCTCGTTGCTACTATTTTGAAAACGGAATATCCAACCATTGTGTATGGGCTTTTGGCGAGTATTGGGGCGATGATTGTGCTTTCATTGTACACAGAGAAAAGCCGAATTGAAGGCAGCGAAGATACTTGGAATTGAGGTGACTTCGAATTAATTTTCAATGATTTTAATATAAAAATCACCCTTTTAGCATGAAAATACTGAGGGGGGGGAGTACTGTGATAAAAAAGTGTATTTTTACAAAAAATAGCGTTAAGTATAAGGAATGAGTATAAATAAAAATACTATAATTGTTTACACTTTTCATATAACTGTGGCACGGCTGTACTAACTCGTTGATAATCAATGTCTCGATATAGCCGTGCCACAGTTTAGTGAACAGTCCCATATTTGTTCAAATTTTGGATATGAAAATCAATAATCAATAATGAAAGGGAAAAAACAACTGCTTGTAGGTTTGGTATTCGGCATTTTGATGGGCTGGGTATTCGGATTTCTTCGCTTGCCATATATAGAAAAGAACACCTCGTTTCTACTGGGTTTTATAGCATCTTTGATATTTATTTCGCTTCTGTTCCTATTATTGACTGTATGGAACAGGCGTTTTTTGCATGGGCTGTTTTCAAACAAAGAGGGGGAAAGAGATGCCCAAAGCACACCTAAGACCATCTTGATTTGGATGGTGTTGACGGGCGTTGTAGTGCTGGGAAGCATCGTGAGTAGCTTAATCATCTATCGCCAAAACAAGTCTTTCAAACTTCAAATTCAAAATCATGATAGTGAGATGCAGAAAATGAAGGCAACGGTAGAGTTGTTGCAGAAAACCAATCAAGTGCCATTGATGAATAACATTCTGGAAGAAGTTGGCGAAGAGTTAAAACACAATCCCGCAAGGACATTGACTGATGCTACGATTAACAGAATAGCGGGTTTGAGTTCCTTTTTAAAACCTTACCAATTTATCGAAAAGGATAGCCTATCGAAGAAAAAATACAGCGTAGAGCGTGGTCAACTATTGCAGGCGTTGCTACTGATGAACATTAATCCCCGTTCTTTCACTCAGATAAAACGGAGTGTTGTTTTTGCCGAAGCAGATTTGAGCGGGGCAGATTTGAAAGGATTAGATTTGAGTGGCATCAACCTAAAAGGAGCATATTTAAAAGATGTTGATTTGAGTAGTATAAATTTGAAGGGTGCCAATTTGTATGGAGCAAACCTTTGGGGGGCAAATTTGAACCAAGCAAACTTGAGTAATGCTGACTTGCAAAGGGCAGATTTGAGTTGGGCGCAACTGAACGAAGCAACCCTCCCCAAGGTAAATTTGAACGAGGCAATCCTCCTAAACGCGCAACTGAGAAAAGCTGATTTAAATCACGCAAGTTTTCGGTTTGCTCAGTCAAGCGGTGCATTGTTCAACGAGGCAAATCTGACCAACGTGAATTTACAAGGTAGCAACTTCACAAAAGCAAATTTGAGTCAGGCAGACCTAAGTGAGAGCGAATTGAGACCAATAAATTTTAGCGAGGCGAATCTCACTGGCGTTCAATTAAACAATGCAGTAGTCGTTGAAAATTGGCTGGAGAAATTAAAGGAATGGCACCCCATTGGTGAGAAAGAATTAAGCAAAAGTTATATTATTGAAAAAGGGACTTTTGGTAAATTCAACAATCCTGCACCTCTGTTGAGAAAAATTGAAAAATGAATGGATATTCAACCAAAAATAGGCTCAAATTAATCAAAACTCAAATCATCTGTCATGACCGTGTTCAACTTATTCGCAAATACGCGCACGACTTTGTCTTCAGCTCTGAAGGGTTTAAAACCAATTTGAAAAGCCCAAATATAATAAGCTTGCATGTCATTCAGATAATTGGCAAGTAATTCGGGTGTCCAATTTGTCGCGCGATTAATACCATATTTTATCTTTAGCTGTTTGCCAATCTCTTGCCCCCATTCATTATTGACAATATCGACATAATTATCCACAGGTCCCTCTTCTAAATTGGCAATTTGTGCGGGCGTAAATCTGCCTGTTATCAATTCAGGGTGGCGGTCACGTTCATGCATATCGGCAACGAAATCAGCCAATTCCTCCGAAAAACAAGACGTAATGATGGCTTGCGCTGTCATGTGGTTAAAGGTGTTAAGATAGCCTTTTTCGGTACTATCTCTCGTATTTTTAAAAGCCAAATCAGGGGTATTGATATTTTCTACCAAGGCTTTTGCAATATCAAAAAAAGCCACATCATCTACGCCAAACGAGACTGGTATTATTCGCGCAAGCGAATAAATTTTACCTAAATCTCTTCTATGCATCACGGCGTAAGGACAACCAAAAAGTACCTTAAAGCGTGGCAAAATTGCGTCTTTGGCTTTTTGCAAATCACCCTCCGTTGTGCCTTTCTCTAATACGCTTACCACTTCTCTGCCGTAGCTGCAATGATGCACTTTCACCCAACTGTTTTCGAGCGCAGTACTATCTGACGTGATAGGTCTATTTTCATATTCAATCTGGACTATTGTTTTTATTTCCTCAAAAGATGCGATTCTTGTTCCGAGTAAAGCGCCTCTTCCAGTTTTGTATATATTTGTATCCATAGAGTCATCGCTTCCCCATGACGTAGAAGTACATTCACGGAAACTGTTCACGGTCGTGTTCTCAATTGCCTGATTACAGCCAATAAAAAAAATGGATAACGAGACGAAAAATAAGAGAGTTTTCATAAAACAAGACTAAATTTTTTTGACATGATGCCACTGAGAAAATGCAAAAATAGATTTCATGTTCAATAATAGATTTCAAGTAACAAAATTAGCTCAAAATTTTTAATGTTGCCATTTTAAATGTAATCTTAGATATTAGTGGATAAAAGAACTTAAATGATGCGGTGGCTTGGAGAATTAAGGTCAATTTGAATTAATTTTTCTTGGTTTTTTTATAAAAAAACACCTCCTTCGTTGTAAAATACTGAGGGGATGTTTTAATTTTATGCTCAATAGTATTTTTATTACAAAAAGTTTTAACTTTGCGTTTTGCAAAAAATGATACATGACAGACAATCACTCGACAGACAATAATACCCCTTTAGCCCAAGACTATATCGAAGTCATTGGCGCAAAAGTGCATAATCTTAAAAATATAGATGTTCGTATTCCGCGCAACCAATTGGTGGTCATAACGGGTATTAGCGGCAGTGGCAAATCCTCTTTGGCATTCGATACTATCTATGCTGAAGGGCAACGCCGCTATATGGAAACCTTCTCCTCCTACGCCCGTCAGTTTATAGGCACAATGGAGCGTCCTGATGTCGAGCAAATCACGGGACTTTCGCCCGTTATATCCATCGAGCAAAAAACCACAGGGCGCAATCCGCGCTCAACGGTTGGCACTATTACCGAAATATACGACTTTATGCGCCTATTATTTGCCCGTATCGGCGAAGCATATAGCTACGAAACGGGCGAAAAAATGGTAAAATATACTGACGAACAAATCCAAAATCATATATTCGCCCAATTTGATGGAAAAAAAATAATGCTCCTCGCGCCACTCGTGCGCGGACGTAAGGGGCATTATCGAGAGCTTTTTGACGGTATTCGCAAGCAAGGTTACACCAAAGTGCGGGTGGATGGCGTATTACTCGACCTCGAGCCAGGTTTGCAAGTGGATAGATTTAAGGTGCATGATATTGAAGTGGTGATAGATAGGCTTGTCGTTTCTGCCGATAAGCGTGACCGCCTTATATCTTCGCTCGGCATCACGATGAAAATGGGCAATGGCTTATTGTTTATTTTAGAAGCCGAAGACAGTGCTTTGCCTTCTGAAAAATCAAAAGACGGCGGTATAAGAGCTAAGAAAAATAAAGAAAAGGAAGAAGATTTGACCACTTCAAACGACAATGGCGGCAAAGTCACGACTTTTTCAAAACATTTGATGGATGCCAAAACGGGTTTGAGTTATGAAGAACCTTCGCCTAATACATTTTCTTTCAACTCGCCCTATGGTGCGTGTCCGCATTGCAAAGGTTTAGGGCAAGTGGCAGAAGTAGATATGGCGCGTGTGATACCCGATAGGACTAAAAGCATAAATGATGTCGCCATCGTGCCATTTGGCGAAATCCGTGAAAATACAACCTTCCAGCAACTTAGGGCTATTGCTAAAAAATATAATTTCACTTTTTCTACGCCTATTAATGATATACCCGAAGCGGCAATGAATATCATCTTATTCGGTGGCGAAAAAAAGACGATGACTTTGCCCAACAGCGTACCGCAACAAGATATGTATGCCTACGACCTTGCGTCAACGGGCTTGGCAAATATGTTGAAAAAATGGTATGAAGATACGAGTTCCGAAAAAATAGCAACATGGGCAGAGGAGTTTATGACCGTCGTAACGTGTTCCGAATGTGAAGGTTTTCGCTTGAAAAAAGAGTCGCTCAATTTCAAAATAACGGATAAGCATATTGGTGATTTGGCAGCCAAAGATGTGGTTAGTTTGGCAGAATGGTTTACCGCAATTGATACACAATTAACTGAACGTCAGCGTTTTATCGCCAAAGATATATTAAAAGAAATACGTTTGCGCATTGGTTTTCTCCTACACGTTGGTTTGGATTATCTTTCCATGAACCGTCCTGCGGGTACGCTTTCGGGTGGCGAGTCGCAGCGCATCCGATTGGCTACTCAGATAGGTTCGCAACTGACAGGTATCACCTATATCCTCGACGAACCCAGCATCGGCTTACACCAACGCGACAATCAAAAACTGATAGAAGCCTTGCAACAATTGCGCGATATTGGCAATACCGTCCTCGTAGTCGAACACGATAAGGATATTATGTTGGCTTCTGATTATCTCATGGATTTGGGACCGGGCGCAGGTAAGCACGGCGGCGAATTGGTAGGGCAAGGCATACCCGCCATGTTTCTGAAAAATGAAACTTTGACGGCTGAATATCTGAACAATGTCCGCCGTATTGAAGTACCCAAACACCGCAGAAAAGGCAACGGCAAGCACTTAATACTGAGGGGGGCAACGGGTAATAATCTAAAAAATGTTACGATTGATATTCCGTTGGGCACATTGACTGTCATATCGGGCGTGTCGGGTAGTGGGAAATCCACTTTGATAAATGAGACTTTATACCCCATTTTGCGCCAACATTTCTACAATTCTACTAAAAAACCCATGCCTTATACCAAAATAGAAGGTTTAGAGCATTTGGATAAAGTGATAGAAATTGACCAAAGCCCGATTGGGCGAACACCGCGCTCAAATCCTGCGACCTATACGGGCGTTTTCAGTGATATACGGAATATATATGCAGGATTGCCCGAAGCGAAAATTCGAGGATACAAGCCAGGGCGTTTTAGTTTCAACGTGAAAGGTGGACGCTGCGAAACTTGTGAGGGCGGCGGAAGACGAGTAATTGAAATGAATTTCTTACCCGATGTAGAAGTGGATTGCGAAACCTGCATGGGCAGACGATACAATCGTGAGACTTTAGAAGTGTTGTATAAAGGCAAAAGCATAAACGATGTCTTGAATATGACCGTTGAAGAAGCGACTACTTTTTTTGATAAAATTCCGAATATATACCGCAAAATGCGCACCCTTGATGATGTTGGCTTAGGCTATATCACGCTTGGGCAGCAAGCCACTACACTCTCGGGCGGTGAAGCGCAACGGGTAAAATTGGCGGAAGAACTCTCCAAAAAAGACACAGGCAACACAATGTACATCCTCGATGAACCCACAACGGGGCTGCATTTTGAGGATATTCAGCATTTGCTCAATGTCCTATATCGCCTTGTGGACAAGGGGAACACGGTCATCATCATCGAACACAATATGGACGTGATAAAGGTAGCCGATTATGTCGTAGATATGGGTCCCGAAGGTGGTTTCCGTGGTGGCGAAATGCTGGTGTGTGGTACGCCCGAAAAGGTGGCAAAAACGGCGGGGTCACATACGGGCGTGTTTTTAAAAATGGAATTGTAAAGTAAAAGCATTGCGGTTTAGGAAACTGATTTTGATGATGTTTTATATTTTTTTTTCCAAAAAAAATATAAAACATCATCAAAATCAGTTTCCTAAACCACTTATCTAATCTTCTTTTCCATCATATCTATATGAGCCATTCAAAAACAAGCATATCCAAAACGCATAAAACGATGCGCCAAAACTTGCCTCAAACGGTATTTCAAACCAGAAATAAGAAAAACCTATGAGGTAAAACGCAGCCAGCAATTCGTTTTTATAATTTTTTTTATAAAAAAAAGTATAAAAATAAGCAATTAAAAAAACGACAATACCTACAAATCCCAAT
>JAYVKQ010000185.1:0-9665 GCA_043768285.1 Saprospiraceae bacterium
GCACTCAAATCCGCTTGGGCTGAAATTACCAAACTCAAAGAACTTTGCTTAGAAAAAAATATCGATTTACCTAATTTTTTAACTGCGTAATGTCAGTTATTTAGAAGGAAAAGATATTGACACTTACGAATTAAAATATCAAAATCGTTGGTTGAAATATGGAAAAAATCTTGCAGCACCACGAGAAGCAAGACTATTTGAAGGGCAGCGTTTGTTAGTTCGCCGCATAGTCGGCAAACGCTTAATTGCGACTTGGATAGAAGGCGATTATGTAACAAGTCAATTATTACAAATTGTAAAGCCGATTGATGAGAAAAACGCCAAATACTTATTGGGCATTTTAAACTCGTCAATGATTGCGTTTTATTTCAAGAAAAAGTACAATCGTTTAGATAAAACATTTCCAGAGATTCGCGTTTACGAATTAGAAAATATGCCAATAATGGCAACGGATAATCAAAAACCGATGATTGATTTGGTTGATAACATATTGACTTATAACAGCGATTTTCAAAAATTAAGCACCCGTTTTATCAAACTATTGCAAAGTAGTTTTTTAAGTTTGACCATAAATAACAAGGTTGATACATGGTATGAGATGAGTTTTGGCGAGTTCCGTAAAGAATTGTCAAAACAAAAAATAGCGATTCCAGTAAAGGAACTTATGGATTATCAAGAGTTATTCGACACCAACGCAACGCAGATAAAAGAGATACAAACCAAGATAATCAATACCGATAAAGCAATTGATAAATTGGTTTATACGCTTTATGATTTGACAAGCGAAGAAATACAAATAATTGAAAATCAATAAACCAAACAGCCTTTCCCACCAAAGAAAGGCTTTTTTGTTGAAAATACTGAGGGGGCAAATTTTTCACACCTTCCAAATAGTAAATTAAAGAAACCAACGTTTAAATATACGTCTCAATACCGAACCGCGTTATTTTTCAAAAAATTGTACAATATGTTGCTCTACCTTTTTTGCCTATCTTTGTGCCTTAATACTGCCAACCTGCAATGGACAACGCCCACCGAGCATGATTTCGGTGAGATTGAACGCGGCAAATCTCAAAACTTTGTTTTTGCATTTAAAAACGTGTCGGATAAACCTATTCTCGTAGATAATGTTAGAACAGATTGTGGTTGCACGGCTTCCGATTGGGACAATACGCCCGTCGCGCCCAATGGGGTGGGTAAAATAACCATTACTTTTGATGCTATGAAAGAAGGGTATTTTAGAAAAAAAATTACTGTTTGGCTGCATAAACAAAAGAAAGCGGAGGTATTGTATATTGAAGGTGACGTTTTGAAATAACATGATTTACATATTAAATAATAGCTGTCATTGCGAGGAGGTACGACGAAGCAATCTGTTGCATTTGGCAGAATGTTATTCGTTATATTAAACGATAAACAATGAATTTAGAAAAAATATCGTGAAAAGTGGGACAGATTGCTTCGCCGTACCTCCTCGCAATGACAGCCATGAAAAAAGACTTTTATGAACCAACTTTTTGGTATAGGCACGCGGGTAAAATTTCTCACCACGCCCGACAAGGGTGTTATCGTGGATAAACTGGGGGCGGGTATGGTAATGGTACTACTCGATGACGTGGATATGGAAATACCAGCGTTTGAAGAAGACCTTGTGCGCGAGGAATATTTTATGCAACATCCTCATAATCAACATATTGTACAACATAAGCCCAAGCAGAGTGCCGTCAATAGTAACGCCCAAAATAGCCCTACACCAAAGCCTATCGAAGAAACGCCCAAGCCCATATTGACCAATAGCGGCGTGATTTTGGCTTTTTTGCCTTTTATAAAAAATAGCGGTGAGATTGAAAAATTGGATATTATTCTGTTGAATGATACACCATTGCCGATTGTATATGAAATTGATTATGTGCCTTTGGGCAACGTCGCGTGGGCAAAAGATGGCAAACTGAACGCTGTTCAGTTTGAAAAATTAGGCGAAATACCTTTTGATGCCATTAATGAAAATCCTGAATTTGATATATCCATTGCACCTGTTTATACTGAGGGTGTCGGCGAAAAGTCGGTTAAAACATTGAAAATCAAGGTAAAACAGTTTTTGAAAAATCATATTGTCTTGCAATCGTTAAAAAAAGAAGCCTATGCGTTTACGCTCGTTGAGCAATTTGGCGTGGACGCGGGTAGCGAAAAAAATATAGCCGACTATACCAAAGACCTTTTAAAAAATAAACCCAAAAAGAAAAGTGAACAGAGCAATACGATACCCTATAATCCCGTCGCCGATGTCAATGAATACGCTGTATTTGTGCGCGAAATTGACCTCCATATCGAACTTTTGCACGAAAATCCGAGTAGCTTGGTGAACAATGAGATTGTGGCTATTCAACTACGGGCATTTGATACCTACATACATAAAGCCATTCGTTTGGGTGTGCCGCGTGTGTACATCATACATGGGGTAGGCAAAGGGACGTTGAAAGAAATGATACACGCCAAATTGCGGCGCAATCCCGATATTCAACGCTACAAAAATGAGTATAATGAAAAATATGGTTGGGGTGCTACGGAGGTGACGATTATGATGTGGTAAATCAGCAATGCCGCGTATGACATAAATAGACCACAGATTAGACTGATTTTCGCTGATTGTTTTCCAATTAGACATAAACAAATCCGTTTAAATCCAATAAAATCCGCGTTGTCCTTGTTCCAAATATGTCTTATACAGGATTGCTGTATTGATAAAATGAAAAGCGTCTAAAATATTGACAATCAATATTTTAGACGCTTTTGCTTTAATGAAATAAAAATAATTTCAAAAAAAATAATTTTTTTTTCAACCCGAGGCAGCGAAAAAGGAATGCGGCGCGTTTTAGTGTCGGTTTGATGACTCAATATTAAGAAAGAAGAGGCAGCCCTCGGAATCAACCCTCACTAGAATGTATGAAAAAAAGTTACTACTTTATGTTTTTAAACAATTTTAAAGATAGTGTATTCTGCCTTTAAAATTATAAAAAACGGGGGCTGCGTTCTTTTCTTTCTTTTTGTTTAATATCGAATGCCAAATATAGGACTTTCCAATGTGAAATGCAATCCCTGCTATCATCTTTTATTTTATTGTATGTATTTTTTCTCTATATGTTGCAATTCTGCAACTAATTTCGTTGTTTTTATAATTTTTTTTTAGTAACTATTTATTTTTTTTAAAATAAGTTATATCTTTGCGTCCGCAATTCAAAAAGGCGCGGTAGCTCAGCCGGTTAGAGCGCAGGATTCATAATCCTGAGGTCGGGGGTTCGAGCCCCCCCCACGCTACAAAGCCTTAAACGCAATTAACCCTGTACTGGTTAATTGCGTTTTTTTTTCAAAAATATCAAAACTATGAATCCAAAACATCTGCAACTCCTTTCTGATACACTCGGTATCAGACAAAAGCAAATTGAAACGACACTCGCTTTGTTTGAAGAAGGTGGTACTATCCCATTTATCGCCCGTTATCGCAAAGAGGCGACAGGCTCGCTCGATGAGGTACAAATTGGGGATATTCAATCGCAATATAAAAAATTGCAGGAGTTGGAAAAACGCCGCGAAGCTGTTTTGAAAAGCATTGAGGAGCAAGGGAAAATGACGGACGATTTGCGCACGCGGATTGTAGGCACTTATAATATGACTGAACTTGAAGATATATACCTCCCTTATAAGCAGAAGCGCAAAACCCGTGCGTCTATTGCTCGTGAGAAAGGATTAGAACCATTAGCCGTGGAGATTTTTACCCAAAAACGCCATGATGTAGATGCTTTGGCAGCAAAATTCATTACAGACGCAGTACCTACCGTAGCCGATGCCCTCGCTGGTGCGCGGGATATTATCGCCGAAACCATCAACGAAGATGAAAAGGCGCGGAATTTGGTGCGCCGCTTTTTCGAGCGCGAAGGTATGATAACATCTAAATTGGTGAAAGGCAAAGAGACCGAAGGCATTAAATATAAAGACTATTTCGAGTTTTCAGAACCTTTGAGAAACTTCCCTTCGCACCGTATTTTAGCTATGCGCCGTGGTGAAGAAGAAGGTTTTTTGCGCTTGAATATTGCCCCCAAAGACGAGCAATTTGTCTTGAAAAAATTGGACGATACGTTTCTTATTGCCGATAATAGTTCTACCGATGAAGTGCAAACTGCGATTGACGATTGCTACAACCGCCTTTTGGCTCCGAGTATCGAGACTGAATTTAGAAATACGGCAAAGGATAAAGCTGATGCAGAAGCGATTAGGGTATTTGTTGACAATTTAAAACAATTGCTACTATCTGCCCCTTTGGGACAACGCCGCGTTTTGGGCATTGACCCAGGGTTCAGAACGGGTTGTAAAGTGGTCTGCCTTGATGAAAGTGGGACATTGCTTTTTAATACAACGATATATCCGCACCCCCCTCAGTTGCAGGAGGCAGATGCTAAGGAAAAGATAAAGAATCTCGTAGAAAAGTACAATATTCAAGCAATATCTATCGGAAATGGTACGGCAGGGCGCGAAACTGAGACCGTTTGTCGGAGTATCAAATTCAACCACCCCCCCCCTATTTTTGTCGTTAGTGAAGCGGGTGCGTCCATATATTCGGCTTCTGACGTAGCGCGTGAGGAGTTTCCAGACCATGATGTGACGGTGCGTGGCTCGGTATCTATTGGTCGCCGCCTGATGGACCCGTTGGCAGAATTGGTGAAAATTGACCCTAAAAGCATTGGCGTGGGGCAATATCAACACGATGTCAATCAAACGGCTTTGAAAGAAAGTTTGGACAGAACGGTAGAAAGTGCCGTGAACCTTGTGGGTATCAATTTGAACACGGCGAGTAAGCACCTCTTGACCTATGTATCAGGTTTGGGTCCCAGTTTAGCCCAAGCGGTGGTGAAATTTCGCACCGAAAATGGCTTATTCAAAAGCCGCACACAATTGAAAAAAGTGCCGCGCTTGGGCGATAAAGCCTTTGAACAATGCGCTGGTTTTCTACGCATTCGTGAAGCTGAAAACCCTTTGGATAACACGGCAGTACATCCCGAAAGTTACGCTGTTGTAGAGAAAATGGCGAAAGATGCGGGTATTTCGGTAAAGGAGTTAATCAAGACAGGCGATGTGCGCCGACAAATTAATCTACAAAAATACGTGTCAGAAACGGTCGGTTTGCCTACTTTGACGGATATTATGAAAGAATTGGATAAGCCTGGGCTTGACCCTCGTGGCGAAGCCAAAGCCTTTACTTTCGCTGATGTACATACGCTCGACGATTTGAAAGTGGGTATGTCACTACCGGGTATCGTGACGAATATCACCAATTTTGGGGCTTTTGTAGATATTGGTGTGAAGCAAGATGGCTTGGTGCATATTTCTCAAATGTCCAATCGTTTTATCAAAAGCCCGAGCGAGGTTGTGAAATTGCAACAGCATGTAGAAGTACGGATTATTGAGGTAGATATTCTGCGCAAGCGGGTGATGCTTTCGATGAAAGATGTGTAATTCGTTTTTATTTTTTTATATTTGCCCAAAATCAGTTTACGCAACAATATTTATAAATTTTAAAACGAAATGCCCACAAGTCGCCGATTTCGTACAATATTAACTGCCCGTTTGATATTGGAATATCGTGAGCATATTCTTTATTTAGCTCAAACACCAGCTAATGGTGGTGGCTATACATTGCCCGGTGGGAAAATAGAAGGCGAAGAATTTGCCAAAGAAGCCCTTGTGCGCGAAATTTTAGAAGAAGTCGGTATCGCTGTACCTAAAAAATCTTTAAAGTTGGCTCTGGTTGTCTATAAACGCTTGCATAGCACCACCGAAATTATTTTCTTTTTTAAATCTAAAAAATGGGAAGGTGAGTTAGGGGTAAAAGAAACGCATAAGTTTTTGAAAACGGAATGGCATCCGATTGATGAACCGCCCAAACGCTTACCTGCTGTTATCAAAGCCGCATTTGTGGCTATCGGAAAAGAGAAAATATATATGGAATATCCTTCATCAAAGCCAAAAGCGGTTAAAAACAAGCCTAAAAAGAAGGCGAAATAAAGCAAAAATACTGAGGGGGTCACTTTATAATCCACCCCGCAGGATTGAGGTGGGTTTTTTCTAACCAAATTTCAAAATGCAATTCAGGCTCGTTGCTGACTGTATTGATGCCTACCTTTCCTAATGTCTGACGTGTCGTTACATTATCGCCTTTTTTGACCCATGCAGAAGCCATATTTGAATAGACAGAATAGTAGTTCCCATGCTGAACAATCACGACATAGCCCAAGCCCGAAATATTTGACACGACTGAGACTGTTCCTGTGAAAACGACCTTCACCTCGGCGTTAGCATCCGTGCGAATATCAATGCCATTATTTACTGCTGTCACTTTATCCAATACTTTTTGTCTGCCAAAAAAGCGGACGATTGACCCTGTGGCAGGTGGCGGCAACTGACCTTTATTGCTTCTAAAATCACTCGATAATGCCAAGCTTTCGGAAGTTTCGGTAATAACGATTTCTGTTTTTGCGGACACTTTGGGTTCCTCTATTTTACTATCTTTCGGTACACGTTTTTTCTCTTTGGCGCGTTCTTTGGCAAGGCGTTCTGCTTCATCTCGGGCTTTGCGGACGCGGGTTTCGGCAGCAATACGGCGGTTTTCTAATTCGGTTTCTATCAAGCGTTCTATTTCGGTATTGAGTTTGGCATTTTGTTTTTCCTGCGTTTTTAGGTTGCTGGCAAGGCGTTGTTCTTCTCCCCGCATTTCTTGAATAAGTTGGTCTTTATCTTGTTTTTCGCTCGAAAGCATATACTTTTGTTGCTCGTTAGTACCTAAAAGGAGAATTTTTTGCGTCTTACGTGTTTCTAATTCTTGATTTTTAGACGTAAGCGACAATTTCGTTTGCTCAATCATTTTGGCTTGCCGCTTTCTAAATTTATCATATTGTTGAAAATATTGCCACCGTTTGTAGGCATCGCTAAAACTATTGGACGTGAGCAAAAATAGCAACGAATTGTTCGGCACTTTCATCGTATAGGCTCTGCGCATCATCTGGGCATATTCGGTGCGTAGGCGTTCAACATCGGATTGTAGTGCATCCAAAACATCTTCAGTGCGCGCCATTATAGCGTCCGTTTCTTCAATTTCCTCTTGTAGGGTATTGATAAGGTGTTCGCGGTTTTCGATTTGCCCTTGCAGGGTTTCGAGATGGTCGCGGGCAGCCGTGCGGGTTTGCTTGATTTCAGTGAGTTTTTCACTCGTAGAGGATATTTGTTTTAAGAGTTGTTGGCGTTTCGTTTCTAACTCGCCGCGCTTGTTTTGAGCGGGGAGGGGATTGATAGAAAAAAATGATAAAAGTATTACTGATAACGACAACTTTCCAAAAGTTTGGAACTTTTGGAAAGTTTTGAATAAAATACTGAGAAGGCAGGTGACAGACGCTTTCAAAGCGTCTGTCACCTTTAGGAAAGTTATACACATATCACTCCATACGCTCATAATGCGCGGGTATTTCAAATTTAATCGTTTTAGGTACATTGACTTCAAGGCTACTGGGTTCTATTTCTAAGGAAATGCTGGCTTTACCCGTCTGTGGGCTTTCGATATTCAGCGTGCGAAGATAGGCAAATTTCATGTCATTTTTTCCATAGCCTTTCAATATATCGAAGTTGCCATATGTAATTTTCATAGAACGACTGGCAAGGG
Organism: Saprospiraceae bacterium; assembly: GCA_043768285.1. GTDB lineage: Bacteria > Bacteroidota > Bacteroidia > Chitinophagales > Saprospiraceae > JAAFJT01. The sequence goes on from JAYVKQ010000185.1 coordinate 7,706, forward strand.
GTTGTTCAAACAGCATTTCTTTGAGGGTTTCGCCTAAGGCATCGAGTGTGTAGGAGGTTTCCCATTGGCTGTCTTTGCCTTTCATCACTATATCGCCCGAGGCTATTTTGTCGAATGTCATTTGTTTTGTATCAGTCAAAAAAACGGGATTTCCGAGCAATATGTTCTGCAACATCTTGAAATCGGCGGGCAGATTAAACTGTTTTTCAATATATTTTAAATCCTTAGCTACATAATTGCTTTGCAGATAATTGATGACAAACACCGAGTCGGGGGTTATTTTCGCACGGGCTACGTTGAATCCCAATTTTTTCACATTCATCCAAATGATACTGTCTTTTCTGAAACGAGCATTCATGGACGCGGTAACACTCATGGGTTTGCCTTGATAATCCATATCCATATCACTCGACAACCATTCCGCCTTTATTTCTCGGGCTTTTAAATTGCTCAAAATGCCTGCAATATTGAGGGGGGTAGCTGTGACAGGTTTTTCGGAAGTGGCAGTATTTGTCGTTGCTTTTTTAGTCGTATTGCAAGACAATATGCCTATTATTGCTATAATTAATAAACTATTTAATATGTTTTTCACGTTATTTTATTTTTAAAATTATGATGATTATTGCAGTAGTTTTGGAAACGGAAATGAATGATTTTAGACAATGATGAAACGCTATATCTCACACAAAATTATACTTCATATCTTTTTCTAAAATACCCATACCAAATAGCGCGAAATCGTATTTCACAGGGTCGAGTGGGTCAAATTGTTTCAAATTATTTGTCAATTCAATAACTGTCAGCCAGTCGGTTTGTGCTCTTTCGATTAAGCCCAAACGCCGCGCTTGTCGCTCTACGTGTACATCCAAAGGCATCATCAAATCGGCGGTGGATATGCGCTGCCATATGCCAAAATCTACGCCCATATCGTCCTTGCGCACCATCCAACGAAGGAACATACAGAGGCGTTTGCACGTGCTTTTTGTCAAAGGCGATGCGACGTGCTTACGGGTTCTATCGGGGGCATATGGGAGCGAAAAAAAGGATTTATGGAAGGAGATAAGCGCATTTTCAAGGAAGAACTTACCATTTTGCGGATTGTCGGGTATGAAAGCCGTTTCTAATGAAGTGTGGGTTTGGTAAAAGTTTTGTAAAAATGCAATGAAGTATATTGCATCTATGGGTTGAAATGTTCTATGTTTGAATTCTGTAAAGCGTTGTCGGTCCCGTTCTTGGTGGTTAAGGATAAAATCGTGGGGTGCATTGTCCATCAAATTAAACAATTTTGTGGCACTGTTTATTATTGTTTTACGCTGCCCCCATGCCAGCATAGCCGTCCAAAAAGCGGTGATTTCGATGTCTTGTGGTTTGGTATATTGATGGGGAATAGAAATAGGGTCGTTTTCGATAAAAGCAGTGTTGTTAAAGCGCACTACACAATCATCTAAAATATTTTTGACAGATATATGCATAAGTTATAATTAATATTACATTTTAACCACAGATGACACTGCTTAAACAGATATTTACTTATTTTATGTAATAAAGAAGAATCAGTAAATATCAATTTAATGAGTGTCATCTGTGGTTAAAAATATTCAGCAAATTTGACTTTTCACCACAGCCTTTTTTTAAACCAATTTATAAAAAATAATCATATGACGGCAACTTTATCTTACACACTTTTGCTCGCGCTGATACTTATCATTAAAAAATTGATAGACGCGCCTAATCAAAATTTCAAGACTTATCCGTAATTCTTATCTCCACCGTACCCGCCAAATTTATTTTTACACCGCCAATAAATTTGGCGGGTACGTTTAGAATTTAATTTCTAAAACCTTACCCCCTCAGTATTTGAGGGCTTTTTCTGACACGTTTTTATCCTGCGTCCTCATTGTCCTCCTGCGCCGTTGCCTGTTTCAAAATCAAATTATCAATCAAGCGGACATCACCTGCC